>NZ_JAPHOT010000001.1:1142500-1442500 GCF_026191115.1 Legionella sp. PATHC035
ATAACCTCGTGGCCATATTGTTGGAATTGTCTTAACTTATTTAGTAATACAGTATGTCCTAAATGCAAATCAGGTGCAGTTGGATCAAAACCTGCCTTTATTTTTAAGGGAGTTCCTTTTTGTAATTTTTTTTCCAATTCCTGCTGCGGAAGTACCTCTTCGCAGCCTCTTACTAGTTCGGAACATACTGAATCTTCAACTATCATGACATCAAAACCTTTATAAATGATTGACCTATCTTCTCACACCGAGTATCTTAGCCCGGTTGGCAATTTCCTGCCATACCTAAAAGGTGATTTAAAATAATTTGTCACCCGAAAAATTAATAAATGCAGACAATAGCATAGTTCCGGATGGCAATGTATAGGCAAACGATGGATAAGAAACCTTATATATATATCGAAAAACGAAAAACAAATAAAAATAAAAAATCTAAGCCATCTAAGGTATTAATGGGTTTTGCCTTAATTATTGCTTTTTCACTCCCCTATTTTCTTGTAAAAAAATTTTCGCATAACTCATATCAAGGTCCCAAAACTCAAACCCTGAGCTTACCTGATCTCGATGGGGATGAGTCCGAAGAATACCAAGACGAAAGCTATCAAGAAAACGCATATCAAAATGAAGAAGAAATTGTTGAAGAGTCTAAACCTGAGCTTGCCAATGAGACCGCTAAAACGGTCGTTGATAATGCTGTCAAAACAATCAAACCTATCAAAAAAATTGTTAAGGACAACGAATGGCAAACGATTAGGCCTAGATCCGGTGACTCTATGGCAACCATATTTAAACGTCTTGGACTAACGGCACAAAATTTACATTTGGTGATGCAAAAAAATCCTTATGCAAAAGCACTGACAGCAATAAAACCGAGTCAGGAACTAAAATTTTTAATTAATAAAAATAAATTAGAAAAATTAGTTATTCCAATGAATAACATTCAAACATTAACTGTTTATAGGGATGGGGCAGTTTATAAAACGAAAGTAGACTCCAAAAAAGTAAAAACTCAAGAGCGTTACGTCACAGGTGTCGTCTCGGGCTCACTCTTCGCTACTGCTCAACGCTTGGGAATACCTCGAAAATTAATTCAACAAATGACTACGATATTACGTAAGGAAATCGATTTCTCGCGTTCTGTTCGTAGCGGCGATCGCTTTTCCATTGCCTATGACAGCTTTTATGTAGAAAACAAAATGGTAGGTATTGGTGATATTGTTGCTGTAAGCTATACCAATCAAGGAAAAACTGCACAAGCGGTACGCCATATTAGTAGAAATGGCAACCGTGATTACTATACTCCCAAAGGCGAAAGTTTTAAGAAAGCCTTTTCACGGTATCCGATTAAGTTCAGCCATATAAGCTCAACCTTTACTTCTTCAAGATATCATCCCATATTGCATTATAAAAGAGCACATAAAGGTATTGATCTCGCAGCGCCTATTGGCACACCCATTCAATCAGTTGGTGATGGAGTCATTACCAATATTGGTAGACACAATGGCTACGGAAATATGATTGAAGTCAAACATGACAAAACCTTCAGTACGCTGTATGGACACATGCTTCGATTTGCCAAAGGCTTGTCCAAAGGCAGCCGAATTAAACGCGGTCAAGTAATTGGCTACGTAGGCCAAACAGGTCTGGCTACAGGTCCTCATTGCCATTATGAGCTGCATGTTCATAACCAACCAAGAAATCCAACAACGACCTACCTCCCTACAGCATCTCCTGTTCCTGCGCGAGAAATGGCCCAATTTAAAGCGAAGGTACGAAATGTATTTGCACGTTTTAAATCACTTGAAAAAACAAATTACGCCAGTAAGGGTAAAAGCAAGGGCAAGAAAAAGACAAGAATTGGATAATCGTTAATGCAATTTTCTATTGAGTTGACTCTGAAAATCACCCAAATAAATAACGGCAAACGAGTACAGAGGCAATGATTCCAGCAAGATCTGCTAGCAAGCCAGCTGGGATAGCATGTCGTGTTCGGCGAATTCCTATAGAACCAAAATAAACAGCAATCACATAAAATGTTGTTTCTGTACTCCCCATCATCGTGGCTGCAACTTTGGCGATAAATGAGTCTCCACCATGCTGATGAACCAACTCCGCCATTAATCCTGTTGAAGCACTTCCTGAGAAAGGCCGAATTAAGGCCAAGGGCAATACTTCAGGAGGCATACCAATCATGGCGAGAAGAGGAGCGAGCAGATTGGCCATTAAGCCAAAAAATCCTGAAGCACGCAGCATTCCAATAGCAACTATCATCGCGATTAAATAAGGAACAATGCTCAAAATCGTATCAAATCCTTGTTTTGCGCCTACGATAAATGCATCAAAAACGTTAATTTTTTTTATTGCAGCGTATAAAGGAATACCCACAATAAAAATTAAAAGCATCCAATTAGACAACTGATTAGCAAATCCACTCATAGGCTGTCTTTCCTTCCAACACGAAACATGGGTAATTTCGCTAATTGCTTTACGGCAATGATGGCAACTAAAGTAGAAACGATAGTGGCGATTAAAGAACTGACAATGACACTACTTGGATTAGTGCTACCATTTGCCGCCAAATATGCAATTGCAGTAGCAGGAATTAATTGCACGCTTGAAGTGTTAATAGCTAGAAAAGTACACATGGAGTTGGTCGCAATTTTGGCATGCTGGTTCAGGGTTTGCAGCTCTTTCATCGCTTGCAATCCAAATGGAGTTGCTGCATTGGCAAGTCCCAACATATTTGCAGCAATATTCATGGTGATCGCCCCCATTGCGGGATGTTCTGTAGGAATATCCGGAAACAGCCGTCTCAAAATCGGTTTGAGAAGTTTACCCAATACAGTCACCAGTCCTGATTCGGTCGCTATGGACATAATTCCAAGCCATAAGGACATGATTCCTGCCAAACCAAGAGCAATTTCAAAACCAAGTTTGGCTGAGTCAGTAACAGCACGACCAACCTCATCAATACGTCCTTCAATCACACCAACTACTACGGAAATCAGTATCATCGCTAGCCAGATTATATTGAGCATTCTTGCCTCCATACTCCGTAACAGGTTAATATGTAGTCATTATTTGGCTTTAGATAGAAAAAACTGATGAAGTGCACACTTACTCCCTTAAAACATTTGATTTTTATAACCTGCTTCCTCATTTCTTTTATAAGTTATGCTTTTGACTCGAATACTACTGAAATACAAGCTAACTCCTCTATAGAAGAACTATACCATAGACTAAGCAGCATGCCGAATACTTCCATGCCCGATAGAATAGATTGGTTTAGCAGCCAATTTTTGGGTATCCCTTATTTACTTGGTTCTTTAGGAGAGGGTCCCAAGGCACGCTATGATCAGTTTCCTAAATACCGTGTCGACTCATTCGATTGCGATACCTATGTCAACACGGTTCTGTCTTTAGCTTTGGCCAATTCCCTAACCTCGTTTCAACAATGCATAAAAAATATGCGTTATAAAAATGGCCTCGTTTCTTATCTTCAACGAAATCACTTTCAAGGCCTGGATTGGAATCAAAACAATCAGCAAAACGGACTCCTTAAAGACATTACATTAACGATTAAAGATAAAAATAATCAACCAGTAGCTCAAATCGCTGAGGCAGTGATTAATAAACCTAATTGGTATGCCTTTAAAACGATTGAAACAATTAGACTAGAAGATGCCGATAAAGGAAAAGAAGAAGCGCGATTAGATGAATTGAAAAGGAAAGGGGCTCAATTAGAAGTGACTTCCGAAAAAGTCCCTTACCTTCCCTTTACTGCGTTATTTCCCGAACATAATAAACCAAATATGTATTTATTTGCGCAAATTCCTCATGGCGCTATCATTGAAATTGTAAGACCAAACTGGGATCTAAGCCAAAAAATTGGTACTGCATTAAATATATCGCATTTAGGTTTTGCAATTCGACATGACGGACAATTGTATTTTCGGCAAGCTTCGTCAGAATATGGCAAAGTAGTTGAGGTACCATTGATTGACTATCTTGAAAAAGCGCTAAATAGTCCAACAATTAAAGGTATAAATGTGCAAATTGTTGTACCTACAAAACCCTTAACAGATTGTAAATTGCCTGTTTAAAACCAAACTTAGTTTAGGTAAACTGCAATTAAATTGTAACCTGGGTGAAGCATGACGGTATCCGAGACAGCGGGATCGCTTATCGGAAAACGAAACTAGGGCAAGGAGACCCAGGCTATCGAGTATGGCGGTTTTCGCCATGCCTAAGGCTACACGAGACATTAGGATAATAAAAAATGAAATATGAATTAACACAAAACCCCTCGTTATCAACCAGCGAATGTCTTGTACTTGGCGTATTTTCTGATACGGATTTATCTGATTTTGCCCGGGCTTTAGATCAAGAAAACCACGGCCTAATTAGCACACTGATTCAGAAAACATCTGAAGCTGGTGATATACAATGGCATCATAATCTGCAAGGGAGCTTATTAATTATTCAATGTGGCGAGCAAGCTAAATTCAGCCCTTCGCAACTAAAAAAAAGAACCACAGAGATTACTGTAGCATTAATCAAGCATCGTGTTCGGAGTGCAACCATATGCCTCCCACAAATAAATGAATATTCCGCAGACTGGCAATTGGAACAAATGATTATTCAAATGGATAATCAGCGGTATCAATTACTCGATTTTAAAAAGAAAAAGGCAAAAGCCCATCAATTGGATTCTGTAACTTTTTATTTACCTAATGCCAGTAATGAGGGAGTAAAATTAGGCCACGCCATTGCTGCGGGTGTGGAATTAACCCGTAATCTTGCGAACATGCCCGCTAATATCTGTACCCCCACTTATTTAGGCGAGCAAGCAACGCAGTTATGCAAAGAGTTTGCACAAAATATGAGTTGCAAAGTGATGGGGCCAGAAGAAATGCGTCAAATGGGTATGGAAACGTTATTGGCAGTCGCTCAAGGTTCAGCCCAACCACCAAGACTAATAGACATACATTACAAAGGTGCAGAAAATACTCCCCCAATCATTCTGGTAGGCAAAGGAATTACCTTCGATTCAGGTGGGTTATCCATCAAGCCCGCCAATGCTATGGATGAAATGAAATATGATATGTCAGGGGCTGCTAGTGTATTGGGTGCTTTAAAAGCATGCGCGTTACTGAAGCTTCCCATTCATGTAATCGGCTTGATTGCCAGTGCTGAAAATATGGTCAGTGGTACTTCCGTTAAATCAGGGGATATCGTCACCAGTATGTCTGGGCAAACTGTTGAAATTATCAATACTGATGCCGAAGGTCGTCTGGTATTAGCTGATGCGTTAACTTATGCAGAACGGTATGAACCTGAATTCGTCATCGATGTTGCAACCCTTACCGGTGGAATTATTGTTGCATTGGGTACGGTAGCATCCGGTTTTATGACCCAAGATGAAGAATTAGCACAGCTCATCGAAAAAGCTGCTAAAGACAGCAATGATCGTGTCTGGCGTATGCCCCTGGATGATGAGTATCAAGATGCGCTCGATAGTCCATTAGCAGATATGATCAATGCAAATTTTGATCGTACTGCAAGTAGTGTTACAGCTGCGTGTTTCCTGTCCCGCTTTACAGAAAAGTATCGTTGGGCCCATATAGACATTGCCGGTACAGCCTGGGTTTTCGGTAAAAATCGTAATGCTACGGGAAGACCTGTTCCTTTATTAACTCAAATAATACGCCATGCCATCCATTCGCGTTGATTTTTACTTATTAACGAGCGACCAGAACCATGCACGTTGGCTGGTTGCTTGTCGTCTTTTGGAAAAAGCTTATGCTAAAGGGCATAAAGTTTATGTCTTATGTAATAACAAGCAGGATGCTGAGTTATTGGATGAGCTGTTGTGGACTTTCAAAGAGGACAGTTTTATCCCACATAACCTCCAAGGTGAAGGACCTGAACCACCGCCCCCAATACAAATTGGTTATGAACGTGAACCAAGAGGTTTTAATGATATTTTATTGAATCTTTCGAGTCATGTTCCTGATTTTTACCCGAAATTTAAGCGCATTATGGAAATCGTGATTAACGCAGAAGCGGATAAAGAACAGAGTCGCACTCATTACAGGGACTATAGAGCGAAAGGTTGTGAATTACATACACATCAGATTGAAGTGAAATAGGTTTGGATTAGCACAACCTGGTTGCTTGCAACCAGGCTAGACTCATAAAGATCACTAATCCCAAAGCACATCTTTGTCTTTTTTTATCGCAGCTTGCAGCAAACTGATTAAGGGAACAGCTCGTTTTGCCAAGCTTATTTTGGGTTCATTGTCGTCATCTTCCTCAGCAATTTTGTTTTCTTTGCCAAGCCCAGACTGTAACTTTTGCAAAGCCTCAGGAAGATTTTCTGCTTTAATCGCTCCTGGAACCGTACCACTATGCCCCATTAAAGAAAGCAGACTTTTAGCTACATCTGCAAAATAGGTAATGTCTTCGTAAGCATCTGTATGAAACGTCACTAACATAAAATCTCCTTATTGGAAGGATCGATGTCTTGTTGCATGGAACAAAACAACTATCCATAAACACGTAACAAATACTCTGCAACCGTACGTAATCCCATCGCTTCACCACCTTCAGGTTTACCTGGTTTACTGCCTAAGTTCCAAGCCATAATATCAAAATGCATCCAGGGTATCGATTTGGACACGAAACGTTGCAGAAATAATCCAGCAACAATAGCGCCAGCATAGGGATGATCACTCGAGTTAGCCAAGTCAGCCACATTCGAACGAAGCAGCTCTTCGTATGCAGCAAATAAAGGTAATCTCCAGACAGGATCAGCGACTTGATATGATGCCGCAGTGACTTCGGCAGCCAATTGATCCTTATTGGTAAATAAGGCTGCAATTTCGGTACCGACGGAAACCCTTGCAGCTCCTGTTAAGGTAGCAAAATCAATCAGTAATTCAGGCTGCTCTTCGCATGCTTTGACCAAAGCATCGGCTAATACCAAACGTCCCTCTGCATCTGTGTTATGAATCTCTACGGTTAAGCCGTTACGCATGGTTAAGACATCACCTGGTCTAAAAGCATCGGGGCCTATCGCGTTTTCTACCGCAGGTACAAGCATTTGCAAGCGCACGGGTAAATTACGAGTCATAATCCATTGCGCAAGGCCGATTACATGGGCTGCGCCTCCCATATCCTTTTTCATTAAACGCATGCCCGAAGCGGATTTAATGTCCAACCCACCACTGTCAAAACAAACTCCTTTTCCAACCAGTGTAATACGAGGGTTTTTCTCATCCCCCCACGTTAAGGACAACAAGCGAGGTGCTGATTTGGAAGCACGTCCAACGGCATGGATTGCTGGAAAATTATCGTCGAGTAATTCATCGCCAACCCATTGTTTAAATTGTCCTTTATGTGTTTTTGCTAATTGCTCTACTACTTCAGCTAACTCTTTTGGGCCTAAATCATTAGTCGGCTTATTTATCAAATCCCTCACTAAAAATTGCGCTTGGGTTAGAGCCAAAAGAGCATTCAAATCATCTGGTTGAACGACTAAAATACGAGGTTTTATCTCTTGTTTTTTATAAGCATCAAAACGATATTGTGCCAAAGCCCAATTCATTGTTGCTTCCTGAGTACATCTTCCTTGTACTTGATAAGTATCCGGTGGGAGTACCAGTGCTGCATTGGCTAAAGCCTGAACCTGATTTCCATCTCCTGTACCAATATATGCTTTGTCGATTAATCCATCTGCATTCTGGATACAACAGGAGTCGCCCAATTTTCCTTGAAATTGATGCAAAGCAAGACAATTTTGTTCTGCAGGTGTAAACAGGCTCATCCCTTCTTCCCATTGATTTTGTGACATCAAATAAAGAGGAACCGCTCTATCACTCTGAGTCTCATAAAATAATTTTGCTTGCATTTTTTTATTCCTTCACTTGGCCACGAAAATGAGCAGGTCTGAGTCCGGCTAATCCCAACACTACAACATATATTACCACAGCAACAGCTACATGAGCGGCTAGTATGCCTAAACGCATTACTGGAGAAAACCCAAGCCAATAACTGACTGTTCCACTCATTAAAATTAAATAGAGACTAATGGCTGCATTGGCTAAGAATAATTGCATACTGTATTTTAACCATCCAGGCGAAGGTTTGAACGCTCCACGTTTAATCAGTAGGAATAATAAAGTGCCGCAATTGACATAACCTGCTAATGCCGAAGCTAAAGTCAAACCCGCATGAGCGAAGTGCCAAACGAATACAGAACATAATAACGTATTAACCACCATCGAAATTGCCCCCACCTTCACTGGGGTACTGATATCTTGTCGTGCATAAAACCCTGAAGCCAAAACCTTTACCATCATAAAAGCAGGGACACCGGCTCCAAGAGTAATTAAACTTTTTTGTGTCTGAATCACATCATAAGCAGTAAATTTACCATAAGCAAAACAACTTGAGATCAGAGGTAAAGCAAAGAAACACAACCCCAGACCTGCAGGCACTCCTATAAGTAAAATAGAACGCAGTCCCCAATCCAACGCACTTGAGAACTGGCTGATACTTTGCTCCGCATGCCTCCGAGATAAATGTGGGAGAATCACTGTGGCAATCGCTACGCCAAAAACACCTAGTGGGAAATCAGTCAGGCGATCGGTGTAATACAACCAGGACACACTGCCAACTTTTAAAAAGGAGGCAAAAATGCTGTCGACCATTAAATTAAGTTGCGCAATTGAAACACCAAATAAAGCGGGGATCATGAGCTTTAGAACTTTGTTTACCCCCTCATCATTTCTCACTAATTGAGGTTTTACCAATAAATTGCGCTGATGCAAAAAAGGGATTTGAAAAAGCAATTGCGCAATACCAGCAATCAGCACTCCCCAAGCCAATCCTACTACGGGTATTGGCAAATGAGGACATAGATAAACCGCAGCAAGAATCATACAGATGTTTAATAATACTGGCGTAAATGCTGGAATGGCAAAATAACCGTAGGTATTTAATACCGCTCCAGCCATGGCTGTTAGCGAAACCAACATTAAGAATGGAAAAGTAATACGCAACATTTCTGTTGCCAATACAGCACGGCTGCTGTCATGGCTAAAGCCAGGAGCAAATAAATAGATAATCACCGGTGCGGCGAATATTCCGATCACAGTAAAAATACTTAGAATTGAACTCAGATATCCGGCAATGCGCGCAATAAAAACTCGTACATCATTCGGAGAGCGTGTTTTTTGATATTCAGCAAGTACAGGAACAAAAGCTTGCGCAAAAGCTCCTTCTGCAAAAAGACGGCGCATAAAATTAGGAATACGAAACGCCACAAAAAAGGCATCCATCCCTGCTTGCGCACCAAAAAAATTGGCAAGAACCATATCTCGTATAAAACCGACAATACGTGAAATGAAGGTCATGACTGAAACCAAGGTCGTTGAGCGTAGCAAGCTCTGGCGTTTAGGTACCATAATTTCTGTTTCTGTTGCTGACATAATTTTTATGCATGAAATAAAATACCTTATGATATACCTAAATGAATTAATTTTCCTAACCTAAATATAAGGTATAAGATTTTAAAATATAATTGCTAGAGAGACTTTGGTTCCATATTGATCAATTGATTATGCATAAAAATCAGACATATCGCAATAGAGCGAATCAATTTCTACTTTAGAAACAAAGAAGTCTATTGACAAATTCTGACTCATTGTGCATGATCACCATCTTTTGTACCGTCTGAATGAGTGGAGATTTTTAAGTGGCAAATATTAAATCAGCGATCAAACGTGCTCGCCAAAACGTAAAATTACGTCAACACAACGCCAGTGCACGTTCTATGTTCCGCACTTACATTAAAAATGTGATTAAAGCTGTTGAATCAGGTGATAAAGAAGCCGCTCATGCTGCCTACACCAAAGCACAACCAGTTATTGATAAAGCAGCTGGTAAGGGTTTAATTCATAAGAATAAAGCTGCCCGTATTAAAAGTCGCTTAGTAGCTCGTGTTAAATCAATGGCTGCTTAATCCTTAATTGGTTCGCATCGAACTGGCCATGCCAGTTCGACTTTCTTTTTTTTCTGTTCATCATAATCACCCTAAAAAATAATGATGTGCCTTTAAAGCAATCGAATGAAGCATCCATTGAAGATATGCCGATGCGATTCTTCCTCGATGCAAGACGACTACGTCACCTGGATTTAATTGATAAACCAGGGCAAAATTCATCAAGAAAAATGTAACCTTTCGTTAACACACTGGTTGAGCGCTCGCATGAGAGTCAGTATGTGCGAGAATTCTTGCTCTTGCATTTAATATGTCGTCCATTAATGTTTCATGTAAATCAAATGATTGTAATACCTTGAGTAGATGCCTATTGGCTTTCAAGATGTTAATAATTTGTCCTGCTACGAGTTCATCTTTAGGGTAAGGTAATAATCGTTCTAGGGCACCATCAAGTAGTCGATTTTTATTTTCAATTTCAGTTTCTATCGCATCAAGAGCATCCAATGAAGTTGTTTGTTGAAGAAGCACTTTAAATAATTCTTCCTGATTTACAAGTAATGCTGCAATAGGTTTAAGCTCTTTTAATTTGGTAATGAAAACGAGTAACGCCGTTTTTTGCTCGTCAGTTAAACCAACTAATGATTCTTGCACGCTTAATGATTCATTGGTGTTAGCAATACTTTTTGCTACAAGCTCTGTATAATTTAACAAGATGATAAAGTTTTTGAGATTAGGCTGCGAAGCCAATTGCACCATCACTTTTGACATAATCTCTTGATCTGCTCCTGTTATGAGTTCAGATAAAAATTGATGAACATTTTTTCCCTCATTAATTAATTTTTGAACAACAATATCAAACTCTTCTTTGGTTTTTACCGTATAAAGTTCATTCTGAAGTGCATTCAATTTATTAAAAAATTCTCCGGATTTTGCTTCAGCTGCAACAAAACATCCAAAAATTCGGTTAACATCCTTCTTTTTATTTTGAAAAAGTCTACCCATTTCTTTTTCCTCAATTGATTAGGCTGAGCTTAAATTCTAAATAGCGTCTGTACCTCTGTAATAGAGGCTATTTTAGTCGTTTTTGCGTTTTCATTTTCCTTTTGCAAGATCTTAAGAAACGAGGCGTCAATAGACTTTGCAAATGCTGCACGTAACTTTGGTTTGCTCGGTTCTGTCTCACGAGCTGTCACCTCCATTGTTTCTGTTTTTGCTCCGTCATCACCTTCATTTGCCACTCCTACTTCATGGGCTTCAGTTAAACTCATACTGTCGGTAATAATCTTTTCCGGAACAGCTAATCTCTTTTTTGCATCATCAAGGATAAATGCTTTTGCTTTTTCAACAGCAGCTTGAACACTATACGCCCACTTTGGAACATCTGGTAGCTCTTTTTTAAGCTTATCATCCCGACCTGGACTCACTGGATAGCGACTTGCTTTAATTACACTCGAATCGGTTATCTCAGGAGTAAGTCCTCTGCTTCCACCTATTTTTCTAAACGCCACAAGCTCATTATATTCCTGGTCAACTTTCTCTAATAAGACACCTAGTTTTTCCGTAGTTAGACCCTCTCTAACAATTCGCTCTATTTCCTTTCTTGCTTTTTCATAATCTACTTTTAATTCAGACAGATTAATTCGACAAGGTTCTTGTTGATGGGCAAATAACTCCAGCTCAAGCACATCTTCTAGATCTAATTTTTGTGCAGGATCATTAAAGTACTCCTCCTCAAGTGAAGGTCTACAGCCCTCCTTTGCTATCCATTTTTTATAAAACTGTGCAAATTTCTCACAAATGGCTTCGATTTCACCTTCTTCAAAAAACTCTTGGTAAATTTCCGTTGAGGCAAGACCGAACATGTGTTGATTAAACTCAATTGGTGTATAGGACTTATTATTTTTTAATCGATAATGATTATGATTTTGCCAAAATTCAGCTTTAAGATGATGCATTAATTTGCCGTGGAGCTCATCGCTTCCTCTGAGATATAAGTCGCATCCCCCCTCAACCTCTTCTCTTTGAACTTTTGATGCAGCATTAAATAATTTATCTCTAAATTCCTGAGGGAACTGGTCCAGGCCATCGATAGTCCAAAAGTACCACGTTAAAGTAAATCCTTTAACCTGGACTGCAACTTGGACTTCAATATCTTCCCCCTCATCCCTAATTTCATAGACTACGCCCTTGGTTAATCTGAATTTAAAGCCCTCTTCATTAAAGTCTTTTTCTCTCTTTCTGTATTGGGCTTTATTACCCGATGCGACAAGGAGTTGCAGTTCCTTAGTTTGTTCTGTTTCTGTATATGAAGTAACTTTAGGGAGGGTATGCTTTTTCTTTAAAAAAACAAAAAAAGGGTTTGGCATAATGAACCACCATCAATTAAAAACACAAAAAAACTCCACATTGAGCCCGCATTTTAACTTGTGACCAAAATACAGGCAATCGTTAATTGTATTTATAATGAATGGACAACCACTTATTTTTTCATTGAATAAACAGCAAGTTAGCTCTAGAATTTAAGTTTGTTTCTGCATATAAGTTAAGGACTGCTAAAACCATTAGCATTTCTCCTCCCGTCATCCTGTAGACATCGATCTTCTTTATCTTGGAGCTCTTTTTTTCCTTTATCCATAGAAACGTAGGGTGTTACAAAAAAATGTTGGCCTCTACCCCAGTTATTTTTTGTCAAAAAAAAACAAGAATCTAGTGTAGTGGAGCTTGCTTTGAGTTGCTGACTATCAGTTTGAGCAAGCCAGGTTACCTGCTTATGATTAAGAGAATACACTTGCGCTAACTCTTCAATAAAAATTAACTTTGCATCCCCAGATAAAGAAAGAAGCATTTCAAGTGCTGATTTAGAATCAGCTAACTTATTGATGACATTACGCAAGCTTGTTTTCAGAGTTACATTGTTAACACTTTGAAATGTATTTATTAAAACTACTAAAGGTGAAACTGTATAATCGCGTAGATTACTTGCAGGCGCATGATGAGTAAAAGCATCACCTAACTCGTTAGGGTCACTCTGTATAAAATCAATTAAAAAATCAGTAAATGGGGCTACTTGATGTTGATGGTCGATTGCCGCGCGCATGGCACGTACGATCATCATCACTCCATTTATATTGGCATCCTCCCCAGTTTCAATGGAGTGCAACAATGCTGAAGTAACTTTGCCATCTGTATTGCTCTTCCACACTTTATGCACTACATGCATTAAAACGCTTACCGATTCTAAGTTTTTATTGAGGTAGGCAGCGGAAACAAGCGAAACAAGAATAATGTGCAGGGTATTTTTCCCTTTATAGGGACCTTGTTCATGAGTTTTGCATAGGGCTTTGCTTAACTCGTTAGGAACTACATCAATCACATCGATCAAAATATCGCCAACTATTGGTATTAGATGGGGTTGATACTCTACCGCCTGCCTTATTGCGCCGACCAAAACATAGACACCGCTTTTTCCCTTAAAAGAACCATGTGTTATTTCTTCAGTTAGAGAGATGCCTAGAATAAACGGAGATTTTTTAACGAAACTTCTCAATAAATTGGCAATTAATTCAGCTGTATGCTGATTTTCAGATGCCTCAGCACTATTTGCCAAAGCACGAGCCAATACAAGAATTGCGTTTTTTCCCTTCTCACTCCCCTCAGTGATGTTTTTTGTCACCACATCAGAAAATCCGTCACCTTTTTGGGCTAATAACTGGCTAAAAATATAATTAATGGCTATGACCACTGAGGTATTTCTGGGGTCATATGTTGCGGAAAAGAGCTGGTCCATCCATGCATAAGCAACAGTTTGCCCTGCAAATTTTCCACCAAGCGTTTGCTCAAAAATTAAGATTAAACTACTTGAATCTTGGCTTAATTGATAAAAAAGAGTGCAAATTTGTTGTGCCGCTTCAGCATCATAGGTATTTACAGCACATTGAAGTGCATAAGTTATCCAGTAGGAAAAATTACTTTGCATTAACAAAGTGGAATTAGGGGATTCTGCTACAAAATGATACAGCTGAGCAATCAACCAACTTAGCTCATCTTTCAAAAGAACAGGCGAGTGGTCACCTTGATACTTATCTAATGGGATAGTTAAAAAATCTGATTGGAATAGATCTTGAGGATCACCCATGTAAATATGGCCTAAAAAAAGACAGCATTAATTTTTATTATGATACCATATGAATTTAGATACAAGAAAATTTATTGAACGACGAGATTTGATTGTTTCAATGAGAATTCAGTGTAACTGTTTTTGAATTCAGAACAGTTACACTTTAATAAAAATTATGCAGTTGAACCGACAGTCAAACGAGTCTCTTCGTCATTCTCTAAATAATTTCTTCCTATTATCTTACATATATTTTTCTTATCTTCTATTGATAAATAAGATACTAACGCCTCAGGCTCATTATAATCCACCTCATCCCCTCTCTTTTTAAGCTCACTCCCCTTAATTTCCTCAAATAAGGAGTCAAAATCGATTGTCCATTCATCAACTATTGCCATATAAAGCGAGTTGAACAACCTATTCGCTTGATGAATTTTATCTTGTAATTTTTTTTCCTCTCTACTTTTGGGTAAGGAAAATAAGGAGAGAGCGAAGCCTTGCCAACCTGATATTTTCGTTTCATTTTTAGGTTCAATAACGGCAAACGCTTTATAGCAGGCAATAATTTGCTGAATTAAATCCTCTTTATATTTCCGTAATACTTTTTCTTTTTCTACATCGTGTATCGGTACAAATGCATTCCTTATTGACCACTCCAAACGCTGTAACCGGCTCACGACCTGTTTCACTTCCTGACGGTATTCTTCATCGACTTTAAATAAGCCTCTAGTATCCTCTGCTAACACATCACAGAGTTGAGGTGGCACACTCCAATATAATTTCACTTCTTTATCTTGTTTTTGATCACGATAAAATACTTCTTTACCTGATGCCTTGGTATGTGTGCGAAGTGGACCTTCGCTATGCAATAGAATAGGCTCCAAACCAGGAATAAATCGAGGCAAAGAGGAGTTTTTAAATGGAGCAAGCTGTTCCTCAGTTAGGATACCTTCTAAAAGGGAAACGGCCCTGGTTTTACAGGTATTGGAATTTTCAAGGCTGGGTATAGGGAACCAAAATGCATATCCATAAAATTGCATCTTCCAAAACCCCAATGATAAATGAAAATCAAAAGGTTTCAGTCGGGAGGGGCGGCCTTCTATTTTTGCCTTGGTTTGTTCGATTTGAAAAATTTGTTTGGAGTATGCCTCTTCCCTGTAAATTCGCCCTGGCCTTTGAGGATCGACTTTGAAATTTTGGCCATCACCTACAACCTCACGAATAGCCGCTTCTTGCTCTGAAACTGCCTTGGTGCATTTCTTTTGTAACGCTTCGAACTGTTCTTGCGTCAGCTCAAAGGTTTTTCCATACAAGCCATGACCTAGATGCATATAGCGAACTTCTTCATTGATCAGCATCCCGTGATTGCCTTGGAAGTCAACATCTAAATGATGATTCCTTTTAAATTGTTCAAAACGACTGCTATTATCTCCCGTACTGGTAACACCGTAAAAACCCCAGGTTTCAACAACCTCCAGCAACTGATTGCTTTCATTCAATTTGGACAGAAAAAATGAACCATGCCAAAAAGGATTTCCACCTACTGTATGATCAAAAACGCAAAAAGTTACCGTATATTTCATCTCAACATCCCCTGTTATTTGTTAGACATTCCGTTAAACAACTAGATGAATCAAAGGATATTTTGAGTAAAAATTTAAAAAGATGCAAGAATTTGTCCCATATAAAAAGGGGAGCGACTGAAATCCGTTGCTTTTATAGCCCCTTGATTTTCAAATGAACGATTTATCGACATGAGCAATAGCTTGAGCGAGAGTTTCAAAATGAGGGATCGCTTTTCTAATTTTATTGTTGAGATTTGTCCAAAATTTCTCTATGGGTTTAAATCAAGGAGGACTTCCATCATAAAAACTGCTAAACCCCAGATTCACAAGCGGTTCATCGTAAGCCAGTGCTGATGATGCGCGCAATACGATTACTAAACTAAAAAAGAATGCAGTATCCCTCTCCATAGCATAAAAAATTATCCCCTTCTAAATCGGTCTCTTTTCTGGAGTGAATCAATTGATAGGTTTTATTTTCCTGAACTAAATTATTATTACTTGAAATATCAGCTTGTACATGACTCGAGGTTTTGATTTGGAAGATCCCGATCACTATTTTGTATTTCCACTAGGCACAGTTAAATCATTATTGATTAATAATTCATCAAATTATGTCTGAGTTATGATTTATACAAGAAGGACAATATGAAAAAATTGATTTTTTATATGAAACAATGAAGAAACTTGAATGACAAAAGTTTAATAAATAGAGGCTAGTCGTTTTAAAGAAAATTCAAGTAAATAAAATCAGGCACACTTAGTGTTACTATGGAATCAAAAAAATGTGCTTTCTTTACTGATATTCAGGAGTATTTGATGGAGGTTAATACGATGCGTACTGCATTTATAGGTCTGGACTATATTATTGATATTATGCATCCACAAGGCAAAATAGCGCGTTCAGCCGCACATGCCCAAGAGCGTGATATAATTAAAAAGGTAAATAAAGTTCTTGAAATTGCAATATTAAAGAATTGGTTAACCATCATGGTGAAAGTGGGTTTTAGTGCGGATTATACGGAACAACCAAAGCATTCGCCTATCTTTGGTAAAGTAAATGTGTTGGATGCTCTAAAACTTGGTTCTAAAGGAACAGAGTTTCATCCTGAATTACTGATTGGCAATAGTTTAACAATGGTCAAACCAAGAGTGAGCGCATTTTATGGGACTGCACTTGATGCGGCGCTACGAGCAAACCAAATTGAACGAGTAATACTGGGAGGAGTCAGTACTTCCTGGGCAGTAGAAAGCACGGCTCGCGATGCTCATGATCGTGATTATAAAGTATGTATTGTTGAAGACATTTGTGCGGCGGCGAATCAGGAGGAACATCAATTTTCTATCCAATTAATGGAAAAAATAGCACAAATTGTCACAGTAAATGAACTCAAAGGGATCTAATGCACGTTATTTCCAAGACGATACAAGCATTAAAAGATGAAATTCAGATAGGGTCTTTACTGCGGGGTATTATCGTATTGTTACCCTTTGCCCTTCTCTATTTGAGTACCAATAACTCGATTTGGCTTCAATCTTCTGTTTTAACTATATCAACGCTCATTGTAGAGGAACGACTTGAGCTTACTGCATTAGGGGTATTGCTTCATGGTTGCATGATTGTTGGAATGTTTTACTTACTTTTTTTAACCCAGCTTATGCCAGTGCTGTATATTGTCTCCTGCACCCTCGCTGCTACGACAGTAATTTTGGTTACGATAAAGGGCGAGAGGCTTCGTCCTTTAGGGAGTTGGACTTTTATTCCTGCCATTATTCTTGCTACAGAATTTGCTGCGGAGACTAATCATACAGTGATGTTACAGCAGGCTCCTCAATTTTTACCCTATCTGTTGATTGCATTAGTTCCTACGTTATTGCTTGCCCAATTCGATGAAATAAGCGCATATTATAAGAAACGTAAGATTCATTATCACCCATTGCGATTAGGCGGTTTGAATGATCTTGGCGAGCAAAATCCTTATGTTGAAAGCATGGTTGCAATGGCAATCGCCGTTTGTATTTCAGCATTTCTGGTTGAATATTTTCAGATGCAAAATGGACAGTGGATGATTTGGGGGACTGCCAGTGTCGTTACTGGTAATGTAATGACAACGCCACAAAAATTGAGTCAACGTGTTATTGGTGTATCACTAGGTGTTCCCTTAGGTATTTTATTCGGATTTATTATTCCCAGCACGCCTTTTGCTTTGACCTTTGCCATTTGTGGCATTTTCTTAACTTTAGTTGCCTTCCGTCGTTATGTCATTGCGTATTCTTTTCGTTGTTTCTTTGTTGCAACAACAGTGATGTTAGTCACGCATTCAGCGAGCGTTGCATCAGAACGCTTGACGCATGTTATATTAGGTGGGCTCATAGGGTTCGGTTCCGTTATTTTCTGTCATTTTGTTCACCGTGCCCAATCACGTTGGGTGAAAAAATAAAATTTAAAACGCAAACTGAGTTGGGGATAAACAATACGCTAACCAAAAATTAAATAAAACCGTATCGCAAGTTCCGTTAAAACAAAGAGGAGCATCCACCTGATTCGCCCTTAATCCATCAATAAAACTGGATCTGGCAAAGCGTTTACCAGAAACTTCACCAATATCCTTCCGACCCTTTATACTCCACACTTATTCTCTTGAAATAAATTTATCAACACCTGCTTCATCAATGAAAACCAATTTATATGACGAATACGCTGCTACTTTGGATGGACCTTGTTGAATAGATAACTGCTGAGGATAAGATCATTATCAAGGTGCCTGTCAGGGCGGATGAGAATATTGCGACAATAAACACCTCCCCCCTACTCCCCCTCTCCCACTGCTGGAAGAGGAGCTTTTTAATGGCGATGAAGGATTACTTCACTTGGGGAATTGACTAACTAACCATAAATACTGACTCTTCGTGCTTGATTCAATTGATCGAAAGTACGTTTTGCTGGTGCAAAATTGGGATATTGAGTCACTAAACGCTGTAAAATCATACGCGATAAGATTTCATCCCCTTGATTCCATTCATTTAATGCTTCCAGATACATAAAATCAGCAGCTTGATCTGCAGTAGCAGGGGCTCTATTCATCAGTACAGGCTCAATAAAACTGACACGAGCCTGAGTTTGTGCCTCCATTCTTTGCAAGAGTTTACGCGCCTGGAGGCTGCCATTATCACTGGCTTGCTGTAATAATTGCTTGCCTTTAGTAATGGAACGCTCACCTGCAGTACCTTCGAGATAATAAGTACCTAATTGGTATTGTGCGTACGCATTTTGACGTGCAGCCAATTTTTCATAAAGACTTGCTGCGATTTTTGGGTTTTTTTCAACTCCTAACCCGTAATGATACATTCTTGCTAAAGCCAACATCGCTTTTTCGTTACCTTTATCTGCAGACTGTTGGTAATATTTGAGCGCGTTATTGAAATCTAGTTTGGTAGAAACTCCCGTTTCAGACAATAATCCTAACTGGTAAAGTGCATTCGCATTCCCTAAATCGGCTGCTTTTTTATACCAAGCTAGAGCTTGTTGGGTATCACGAGCCTGTCCCAAACCATTAAAATAAATTGCCCCTAATTGATTCATTGCCTCATGAACTTGATGAGTTGCTGCTTCAACAAATAAATCTTTGGCTTTCTGATAATTAACTGGAGTTCCTTTGCCATATAAATACATGAGCGCCAAATTGTATACCCCTAAAACATCACCTTTGGCAGCAGCTTGTTCATAATTTTTTAATGCCCGAACATAATTATCATTGACTGTTTCATCAATAAAACCTAAGGCAACAGAAGCCTCAGGCAGAGCTTTGGCTGCTTTCTCATACCATTGTTTCGCCAAGTTATAATCAGGCTCTCCACTCTCACCCAATTGATAAAACTGGCCTAATAAATACTGTGCCAGAGGATTTCCTTGTTCCGCAGAAGCAGTATACCAACGTTGGGCATCTGTCAGATTAGGTTCAGAACCTAAACCTTTTTCCAGCATAAAAGCCAATTTCAATTGGGCGTACTGATCACCTTTTTCAGCCAAACCGGTATAAATTTGTTTTGCTTCTTGCATTTTTTCCGGATCAGAGTTTTCTGCTAAATAATAATCAGCTAAAACGATTCCGGCATGACTGTTTCCTAATTTATAAGAATTGATCAAATCAGGCAAAAAGTCTTGTCCGATTTGTTTGCGTAGTACGGACATATTAAAATCTGCGTAAGAGAATTTATCATCAACAGATTGCTGTAATTTCGCTATCCCTTTATTCTTATCTTGAGGAAGTCCTTTTCCTTCAGCAGCATACGTTCCCAAGATAAAATCACTTACTGCATTTTGACCCGATTGTTGATACCAATTAATTGCTTGGCCTGGATCGGCTTGTACACCAATACCCCGGTCATAAAGCAAGCCCAATAATAAGGCAGCACTTTCATCACCAGTAGCCGCTTGATCCTTAGCAACTCGAAAAGCTTGTGCTTGTCTTTGTTTATCCTGATCCATAGCGTTATAAAAGGCGAGTGGTAATAACGCTTGAGAAACTCCGCGATCTGCTGCACCTTGATACAATTGACGAATCATCGCTATTTTGTGCTTTCTGACATTCACACTTAAGCCACTATCATTTTGACGTGCCAAATTATCTGCCAACTCATATTCTGCAGGACCATAATTATTGGCGGCAGCCAGATACAGCATAGACATTGCTTGTTCTTGATTCGGTTGAATGAATACTGTACCGTCTGGGCCAGTGATGCCTTGTGAAAGAATTCGAGCCAATACATATTGAGATTTTTTATTGCCTTTAAACGCAGCATCCGTTAAATCATTTAATGCCAGCTGATAACCTTGTTTATCCTTGGCATGCTGTAAATATAAAAGCCCTAAATTGTATTCGGCCCCTAAATGTTGCTGTTGGGCTGCATTTTGATAAAAAATAATAGCTGACGCATCACTTTGCGCCACACCAATACCATATTGAAACATTTGCCCTATTTGAAATTGCGATTGGGCATCACCTAAGATCGCCCTAAAATATAAATGATTAAATACCGACATATAATTAAGCTGTGCTTGCCAGCCTTGAGTCCATAAATCCATGATACTGGCTTGTGAATAATCATCATAATCATAATAATTGGCATCGATATAAGGTGCAGGAAGATTTAATTGTGCAAATATTGGAGTATTTGTTCTTTCTAAAGCAGATAACTGTTGATCCAAAGGATAAAGTGGGTATGTCCATTGATTCGCCTGGAAGCCAGGAGTTTTATTCAAGATCGCATCATAGTAACTGGTTATAGGAACATCGTTAGGTTGGACTAATTCAAATTGGGGTTTAAAAACAGACTGACGCATTATCTTTTTCAATCGGGGTGCCTGGTTATAAGCGAAATCACCTAATACCGTAGGATTATGCCAAGCACTTAGTATGCCCTTCATTTGAAAATCAGTTTGCTCCAATTTATCTGTTGTACCATTACTTAACCACAGTGCTGCTTGCGCCAAAGCAGCCTCTTGATTTTTTGCACTGTCATCTTGATTCGCCTGATTTAGCCATTGCTTGGCCAAATTCGGATCAGCATCCACGCCTATTCCCTTTTGGTACATTTCAGCTAACTCACGTTTGCCCTGTGGCAAACCATCTTGAGCCGCTTTTAAGGTCCACATGAAGGCAGTTTTGGGATCATAAATGGGGCTTTTGGGCTCCAAATAATTATGAGCTAGATCTAAATACGCCTCATCATTCTGTTGTTTCGTTGCCTGACCAAACCATTTCAAGGCTTGTTCTTTTTGGTTTTGGTGCAAAGCCAATTCACCCAAAGCAACCATTGCGGGTGCAAAACCTTGAGTTGCTGCTTGGGTTAATAATTCTTCACCTTTCTTTTCGTCCTTATCAACCAATTTCCCTTCAAGATATAACTCCCCTAATCGAGTTATCGCTTGAGGATTACCATTGGCCACCGCCTTATTTAACCAGATAAGACCTAATTTTTTATTTGATGCATTACGACTGTCAATAAAATTCTTGGCTAAAGTAAATTGGGCAAGGGAATTACCATTTTTTGCCGCACTGATGTAATAGCGAGTTGCCGCATCCTCATTGCGTTTCACTCCAACTCCATATCTGTATGCCGCCGCCGTAAACATTTGGGCATCTACATCACCATCATCCGCCGCCTTTTTAAACCATGTAAAAGCTTGTTGTGGATCCTTTTCATGCAATAAAGTGTATCTGGCCATAAGTTGGATAGCAGGAAGATAGCCTTTTTGTGCCGATTGGGTAAAATAGCGTATGGCCAACTGACTATTTTTAAGTTGACCATATCCATAAAGATAAATCCGTCCCAAGTAGTAATCAGCAACTGCATTTTTCCCTGATTGATTCATTAAAGGCTCTATCGCTTTATTATAGTTCCCTAATCGATAGGCACTAAAATCATCAGCAAAAGCATGTTGGCTGGCTGATGCAACGAATAAACATACCCAAGGTACTAGCGATTTCATGAAGATTCTCCCTCTTTGCACAGCAATTTCACCTGAATTTTTATCATTATGTGTTCAGATTTATACCCCAGGTATTATGCCGTAATGCACTACCTCATTAACGGCACCATTTCTTGTAGTGCCATCGACTATCCAAAAATTGCCTTTATTATTTAAACCAAATTTTACATTGACGTACTCACAGACCTTTATCGTATCAGCACAATCAATAATTTTTCCATAGGAAGTTTTACCATCACCCAATGTACAAATAAATTTGACTAAGGGCTCCCCTGTGGCTAATGCCGCCCATTGACGGCCACCTATTGTATGATTGTATCGGGTAGTATACTGACTGTCTTCATCTCGCATTTGATACAAACTCACCGTTTGTGGTAATTGATTGAAGAAGAAATACAAGGATTGTAACGCCCCCTCTTTTCCAGGGTAAAGAGACAATACTTTTAAACTTTCCTTATACCCCACGGGCCTGCATCCTATCGGAAATCGAGCCTCTTCTTTTTCTGCTTTAGCTTGCGCCTCTTTAGGATCCATTTTTTTAGATTGGGCTGCGTCAAGGTGTGTCGACATTGACCCTAAGAAAAACATTAATGAAATCGAAGTGATTTTTTTAATTGTATTCATCATTTTTCTCACTCACTGTCATTGATTGGACGAACAATAACTGTTGTACCCCTAAAATTATTTCGTTCACTGGATAACTCAACAAAGTTCTCATTTAACCATTTGGCATCCTGAGTAAACATGCGTACACAACCATGACTTGCTCTTACTCCAGGTATGTCTGGAGAACCATGTAATGCAAAGCCTTTATGGAAAAACATACAGAAAGGCATCTTCGCGCCACCTTTACCTATGGGAAACACATCGGAGACACATTTTTCATTTTCCTTACTAAATACGCGATAGATCCCAGTTAAAGTGCGGCAAGAACGATTAGCATCCGGACACCTGTCTCTTCCTGATGAAATTGGCCCCCATATCACCAAATTCCCTTCAGCATCATAGGCTGCGTAAGCCAATTTGTCCTGATCAACAATTATTTGCTTTTGATGTTCGTTTGGAATTTTTAGCGGAAAAGGAGACACGTCAAAAACAGTGAGGTAAGCCAGATTTTTTGGAACCGCAATAATTTTGCCCGTCCATAAAGGATTATAAGTACGATTGATTCTTTGGACGATATCGCGTTGTTTTTCATCTGGAAATAAGGTTTCCCAACTTTGTCCAGCCTCAACCTTAACGCAATCATACTGTGGGTAACCGCATAATCCAGTGCCATAAAAGTTAGCCGCATTCGCAACAGCAACCGTAAACATCAACAATGCAGTTGAAAGTAATTTATACATATGCCCCCCCTCTCACCTTACTTTTATTTTTTTACATGCAAGATTTGTGCTTAAATATCAATTTATTCTAATTATTATTCGAGCATATCTAATTTTAGTTTAGTACGAATATTAGGATTTTTGCTAGGGTTATAAATAATATTCTGATCTATTGCTGATAGCCTAGGTGTCAGGCACCCAGAATGACGGGGCTCCTGATTAAACTTTTTCTCCATGAAAAAAAAGAAAAATACGTTTAGCCAAGTGTTCACTAATCCCTGATACTTTGGCAATTTCGTCTATGGGTGCCTTAGCAAGCTCTCGTATCCCACCAAAACGATGAAGCAATGCTTGTCTGCGTTTTGCCCCAACGCCTTCAATATCTTCAAGCGTTGAATCCAGTCTCTTTTTTTGTCTTTTTTTACGATGAGCCGTTATAGCAAATCGATGCGCTTCATCACGGATATGTTGAAGCAGATGTAAGGCCTTGGAATCATCGGGTAGGGTCAATTCGCGTGCCTCATGGACTAAAATCAACTTTTCCCATCCAGCCTTTCGTGAAGGTCCTTTAGCAACACCCAGTAAGATCACTGTCGAGATACCTAAAGAAAGTAATACTTTCTCAGCAACAGCGACTTGCCCCCTTCCGCCATCAATAACTAATACATCCGGCAATGATTGAATTTCTACTAACCGTTTAAAGCGACGAGTAATGGCCTGTTCCATTGCAGCATAGTCATCTCCAGGAGTAATTCCTTCAATATTAAATCGTCGATATTCGCCAGGACTAGGGCCTTCATGATCAAACACAACGCATGATGCCACAGTTGCTTCACCCTGGGTATGGCTGATATCAAAACATTCCATGCGTTCAATAGGCTTTTTCAATCCTAAAAATTGTTCTAATTCATGAAAACGAGATTTCATTGTAGAATGTTTTGTCACGTAATCAGCTACCGAAACACGTAAATTATTCAGTGCAAAATCCATCCAGCGGGATTTTATACCGCGAGGATTTATTTGAATTTTACACTGCTTACCTCGTTGTTGTGATAAGGCTTCTTCCAATGATAGGTGATCCACTAAATCATGGTTCGTAATAATTAACGCAGGGATTTTCTCCGGACTATCTAAATAATAGAAACCTACAAAAGCATCAAAAGTTTGTTGCCATAAATCATCCATACTGGGTTCATCATCTAAGCCTTTTTGGGGCACCGAGGGGAAGTAACACTGACTTGCCAATACTTGGCCTTCACGAATCGTCGCGCACTGAACACAAGCAAAACCGGGACTTACCTCAATGGCAATAGCATCTGCATCGCCTCGTAACTGTAACACGCCCTGTTGTTCTTGGACTAAACGTAAACTTTTAATCTGATCCCTTAAAATTGCTGCTTCTTCAAAATTTAATTCAGTTACTGCTTTGTCCATCCGCTTAGCAAGTTCATCAAGAATTAATTGGGACTTACCTTGTAAAAATCGCATGGCATCTTGTACTGATCGCTTGTAATTTTCTGGCGTTATATAATTGACACATGGAGCGGTGCATCGTTTGATTTGATATTGCAAACACGGCCTTGAGCGTGCATTAAAATAACTGTCACGACAATTGCGGATTTTAAACACTTTTTGAATGGTTACTATCGTCTCCTTCACCGCGCCACTACTGGGATAAGGACCAAAGAAATCTCCTGAAAGAGGCTTTTTCTTTGAACGATAACTTTCAATGCGTGGAAAATCAGGATGATTGGAAAGATGGATGTATGGGTAGGATTTATCATCGCGTAACAAAACATTGTATTTTGGTTTCAATGTCTTAATCAGATTACTTTCCAATAATAAAGCTTCTGTTTCACTGCGCGTGACCGAAATTTCTATACTGGCGATTTGACTCACCAAAGAACGTGTTTTAATGCCTGTATTTTGTTTATTAAAATAGCTTGTAACCCGTTTTTTTAAATTGGATGCTTTACCCACGTAAAGAAGATTCCCTGCTGCATCCAACATACGATAAACGCCGGGTTCATTAGGTAACTTGGTGAGAAACAACGCTAATTCAGTAGAAATATTCATTTAATAATCATAGCAGTAATTAATTGTGCTCTGGAGTGCAACTGTGTAACCCTGAATAGCGCAGCATAATCCGATATGGGTAATCTCTATTGATACAGAAATCCCGAACTATGCAGCGCTAATCCGGGCTACAAAGCTCTTAATCTTCTGATGCCAGATCGATAGGATTTTCTATAATTCCATGCTTTAGAGCCAAATAAGTAAGCTCTACATCGTTTTTAATACCTAATTTTTCAAAGGTACGGTAACGATACCCATTAATCGTTTTAGTACTAAGGAATAGTCGGTCACTTATTTCCTGAACATTCATACCACTCGTAATCATTAACATGACTTGCATTTCGCGTTCAGATAACACATCGAAAGGTGAGCCTTGTACTTCTTCCAAACTATTGATCGCCATTTTTTGAGCAATCTCAGCACTTAAATATCTCTCGCCTTTAGCAACTTTACGTATCGCAGCCGCCATTTCTTCAGCGCCTGACTCCTTCGTCAGATAGCCCATGGCACCCAATTGTAAAACTCGAGTAGGCAACACATCAGAACACATTGCAGTTACAGCAATAACCTTAACGTGGGGATTTGATTTTTTTAGACGACGTGTTACTTCCCAGCCATCAATTCCAGGCATTTTCATATCTAAAAGGACAACATCGGGGGAATGTTTTTTGACTAATGCCAAAGCTTGCTCACCACTTTCTGCATCAGCAACTACTTCTACATCCGACATATCTTCGAGTAATCGTCGAATCCCCATTCGAACCAATGCATGGTCATCAACAATTAGTACTTTAATCAAATAATGCTCCTTGACTTAAGACAGCCAATGAACAAACAGGTTGCTCGATGTTAACAAGACTGGCTGCTCATTACAATATGTATACCTTTAACACGCTCGAATATGAATATTAGGATTATTTGGATCTACCTTAAAAAGCGGCGGAAACTCCCCTAATTCGCGGGTTCGAGCCATAAGTTTACCTAAATCTGATAAAACAAAATCGTATAAAACCTGGTAGTCATTAATTACAAAATAAACAGGTTGTAACATGTCAATACGATAGGGCATGCGAAATGCAGCTATTGGATCAAACATGACTCTCAGCGGAATATCGCTTTCCACGCTGTATACTGTTTCACTAATCGAGGACAGTATCCCACCTCCATATGCTCTCAGACCTTTTATGCTGTTAATTAAGCCAAACTCAACAGTAAACCAAAACATACGTTGCAATAACGGCCAATCGGACTCAGGAAAAGTTAATACTTTCTGAGCGTAATCATAAACAAACTCGGCATAAACTTTGTCCGTCAGCATAGGACAATGACCAAAAATTTCATGGAAAATATCAGGCTCTTTGACATAATCCAATTCTTCTTCATTACGAATAAATGTAGCTACGGGGAAATGTTTTGTTGCCAATAACTCAAAAAATTCGCGAGCAGAAATTAACGCGGCAACTGCAGACACTTGCCAACCCGTTTCTGCTTTAAGTTTTTGATTTAGATCTGGAATTTGTGGAATTGCCTCAGATTGAATGCCTAACGTGTTTAAACCAGCTAGAAATTCATCACAAGCTCTTCCTGGCAATAATTTTATTTGTCTTTCAAATAAAATATTCCAAATAGCATGTTCTTCTTTAGAATAATTAACAAACCCTTGAGCGTCAGGTACATGCGCTACATAACGGCTTGAAAATTCCATAATTTCTCCTCACATACAAAAACCGTAAAAATTAGGTAGTTCGATGGATAGCTATCTTAAAAAGAACCACCTTTTTTAGTTATTAGGCAATTTGCAGATAAATGTCAACAACTATTACAGTTTTTTCAAATTATGCTATAAAATCATATTCATAGTGAATACTCGGAAACAGGTAATGACATTAGGCATTTTAGCAACCGGTGATGAAATAGTTCATGGTGATACTTTAAATACGAATGGGCGTGATATAGCCCACGCGTTAAGCTCTGAAGGCTTGTCTTTAGGTTTTCATGTTTCATGCAGTGACAAAGTGGATGATATCATCAACTGTCTGCAGTTCTTGACCCAGAAGCATGACATTGTAATTATCACTGGCGGGCTTGGGCCAACCACAGATGATCTCACCCGCTTTGCCCTATCTCAATTTACAGGTCAGGAGTTAATTCAGCACTCTATCGCTCTAGAACATATAAAAAGCCGGCTACGTGATGCAAATCTCAATCTTAATCCAGGGAATATTCAACAAAGTCTCTTCCCTAAAGATGCTCAACTTTTACCCAATCCTCTCGGCAGTGCCTTAGGGTGTTACTACCCTTGGAATAATAAAAAGTTTTTTTTATTACCTGGCCCGCCACGAGAATGTTTGCCTATGTTTAATCAATATGTATTACCCATATTACAGCAAACGAGTCACAGTCAAAAACAAATACTTAAGTGGCGAATTTTTGGCTTGGCAGAAAGTGAAATTGCCCAAAAATTGGAAGATGCGCTGCAGGATATTGATTGTCAAACAGGTTATCGCTGGGAATCACCTTATATCGAATTTAAGGTTCGTTGTATGCCGAATCGTGTCGCGCAAATACAAGCTATTGTTGATCCTATCTTAGAACCACATATCATTAGTGGCATAGATAAAAAAGCTTCTGAAAATTTACGTGAATTAATCGCGCAAATTAATGAACCAATAACCATTATTGACGAAGCCACAGGTGGTTTATTGCAATTATTGCTGACCAGGCCTCATATCCATCATTTATTGGATTTTAGTGGTCTGCATCAAAATAAATTATCTTTTCATCTGACCGGCTTAGCCGAATATTGGCAACAACAACCAATACGAGGAACCACAAAATTAGTCATTGACTACAGCAATCACGAGCAGAAAGGTCATGAAACCCATAATATACCTTATCGTACTGCTGCAGTAGTAGAACATGCTGCCGAATGGTTATGCTTCAGACTCTTTCATCTCATCAATCAGCTGCATCAGTGAATAACACAACTGTTGTGTTCCTTCACCGCTGATCGCTGAAATAGCAAAGACTTTATCCTTCCAATTCAGACCATTAACTATGGTTTGTATTCGCTCTTCCCTGCTTGCTGCATCAGGCAACATATCTATTTTGTTCAATACCAGCCATCGCGGTTTTTGTAACAGCTCTGGATTATATTCTGCTAACTCATTAATAATTGTTTTCGCTGATGCAACCGGATCGCTTTCATCAACAGGGGCAACATCAATTACATGAAGTAATACACAGGTCCGGGAAAGATGCTTTAAAAATCGATGACCAAGTCCGGCCCCTGTAGAAGCTCCTTCAATGAGCCCCGGGATATCAGCCATGACAAAACTCTTGTGAGAAGAAACGCTGACCACACCTAAACTGGGATGTAATGTCGTAAAAGGATAATCAGCGACTTTAGCCTTTGAACTCGAGACGGCACGAATTAAAGTTGATTTCCCAGCATTAGGTAAGCCTAATAAACCTACATCAGCCAAAACCCGTAATTCGAGTCGTAAATGTCGTGCTTCCCCTGGGCTTCCAGGAGAGGTCTGTCTTGGAGAGCGATTCACACTACTCTTATAGCGTGTATTCCCTAACCCATGAAATCCACCTTGAGCGATTAACACCGGCACACCGGGCTCTTTAATATCACCCAGCAATTCCCCAGTATCTACATCATAAATCATAGTACCAACAGGTACTTTTATTATTAAATCATCGCCTTTTTTCCCAGTACAATTTCCGCCCATACCGGGCTGGCCATTACCCGCTTTGTAATGACGCATGTAACGAAAATCGACAAGGGTATTCAAATCCGTACTTGCCTCGAAATAAACGCTACCGCCATCGCCCCCATCACCACCATCAGGGCCACCCTTTGGTATGAATTTTTCGCGTCTGAAGCTAAGACAACCATTTCCTCCATGGCCTGCTTCTATTTTTATTACTGCCTCATCAACGAATTTCATGACCAACCTCGAAATAAAAAAAAACCCCGTTGCCGGGGTTAATAACATTGCATATAGGTATAAGGTGTCATTCGGATTACAAAATAAAATTCATGATCCGAAACACATCATAAAAAGCCAAGTCCACTCTGCGCAGAATCCTGGCTGTAGTCATGTAACTTAACTAGTTTGCAGCTTCTTCTTTTTGTTCTGCAATGATAGTTACATACTTACGATTTTTTTCACCTTTAACAACAAATTGTACCAAACCTTCAACCAAGGCAAACAAGGTGTGATCACGACCACAACCAACACCAGGTCCTGGATGAAAACGTGTGCCACGTTGTCTTACAATTATTTCACCCGCGTTAACAAATTGACCGCCATAACGCTTCACACCAAGGTACTTGGGATTCGAGTCGCGGCCGTTACGAGTACTACCACCTGCTTTCTTATGAGCCATTGCTATCCTCTCTTACTTGCTTATCGCAGTAATTTTAACTTGCGAATAATATTGTCTGTGCCCCATTTGTTTCATGTGGTGCTTACGACGACGAAACTTGATAATTTTGACTTTCTTGTGACGGCCATGATCAAGCACTTCAGCTTTCACAGTTGCCTTGGCAACTAATGGAGTACCACAGACGATTTTATCGCCATCAGCCAACATGAGTACCTCTTTAAATTGTATTTCATTGCCAACATCTTCAGGCAGTAATTCAATTTTCAACACATCACCTTCCTTCACGGTGTATTGCTTACCGCCAGTTTTGATTACCGCATACATAATTTTTCTCCAACTCGCCTGATTGGCTATCACAAATTCAATAAAGTCGCATATTCTATGAAATTATGCCTATGACTTCAAGTTCATTTTAAAATATTGTATACTTCGCCACCCTTTCCGGATTTTTTAAATGATAATCCGGTGTTTAATCTGGTCGCGGATTAGATAGGGTACACTTATAAACTTTGGAGTATACAATGTCAAACATCCTTTTAGAAGCACAAACAAGAACGGATATGGGGAAAGGTGCGAGCCGCCGCCTACGTCGTCTTGAAAATAAAGTACCTGCTGTTATTTATGGCGGGGATAAAAAGCCAATGTCAATTCACTTTCAGCATAATAAAGTAGTTAAGGCGTTGGAAACTGAAAGTATCTATTCCAGTGTTTTTGATATTACAGTTGATGGCAAAGTCGAACATGTTATTTTGAAGGCATTGCAACGTCATCCTTATAAACCCGTTGTGATGCATATGGATTTACAACGCGTTTCTAAAACCGACGTTCTGGTTAAACTAGTACCTATTCATTTCATCAATGAAGACAAAGCTCCTGGCATTAAAGCGGGCGGTATTATTAACCATACCATGACTCAAGTTGAGGTACGTTGTCAGGCAAAAGATTTACCTGAGTTTATCGCAGTAGATATGTCCAATGTTCAAATGGATGAGGTGGTTCATCTATCTCACCTAAAATTGCCTAAAGGGGTACAACTCACTGTTGATGTTGCCGATGGTAGTCATGACGCTCCAGTTGTGAGCATTCACATGCCTAGAGCAAGCGCATCAGAGGAAGAAGCATCAGAAGCTGCTGAGGTTTCAGCATCTGAGGTACCTACTGTTAATGCTGCAAAAGACGAAGAGTAATCATTCAAGTGTGCTTGAATCAATATAACACGTAGTAAAATGTAGCCTGGTTAAGCGAAGTATAACCTAGGCTACATAAGCACCAACCCCTATCAAGAGCTATATCATGGCCATTAAACTTATCATTGGTTTGCGTAACCCAGGCTCAGCTTATGAATATACTCGACATAATGCTGGTGGATGGTTCGTCTCCGCCTTAGCTCAGCGCCACAGTGCTTTTTTTAAGCTGGAAAAAAAAATGCAGGCCGAACTGACTGATTTGGAATTAAATCAGCACTCAGGCAAGCTGGTTTTGCCTCTGACGTTTATGAACCATAGTGGTCAACCTACCCGACTTATCAGTCAATTTTACCGAATTTCACCTGAAGAAATATTGGTCGTTCATGATGAACTGGATTTACCACCAGGACGCATTAAACTTAAATCAGGTGGAGGCCATGGTGGTCATAATGGTTTAAGAGATATAATAGCTCAACTAGGCAGCACAGAATTTCACCGTTTACGAATAGGAATAGGTCATCCTGGCCATAGAGATTTAGTTCATCAATTTGTGCTCAGTAAACCCGCTGCACAAGACAGACAGTTAATTTATGATGCAATTGATAGAGGCGTGGCAGTAATGCCTTTAATATTCTCAGGTGATTTAGCCAGAGCAATGAATCAATTGAATGTTTAAAAACTGCTTATCGGTGATGCAAAAAAATTCTGGGTAGAATTTGAATGCAGCTTAATCCAAGGTAGCAGTTAGTATAGATATAAGGTGAGTTCAATCTGAGAAGATTACTTTTTTCTTAGATTGAACTGAATTATGTAGAATGGCTCCGTACAAAATGCCCCACATTTTTACGGGTATGACGTTCTATATTGAACTCACATTCGTTTTAATAATAGAGGTACTACACATGGGATTTAAATGTGGCATCGTGGGCTTGCCCAATGTTGGTAAATCAACACTGTTCAACGCACTCACCAAAGCAGGTATTGAAGCGGCAAACTATCCTTTTTGTACAATAGAACCCAATGTTGGGATAGTTACTGTTCCAGATCCTCGTCTCGATGCTTTGAGTGAGATAGTGAAACCACAACAAGTACTCCCAGCAACCATGCAATTCGTTGATATTGCTGGTATTGTCAAAGGGGCATCTAAAGGTGAGGGCTTGGGAAATCAGTTTTTGGCTAACATTCGTGAAACGGACGCCATTGCCCATGTAGTACGCTGTTTTGAAAACACCGACGTAGTCCATGTCGAAGGTCAAGTACATCCGCTAAGTGACATAGAAGTCATTAATACAGAACTTGCTTTAGCCGATATGGAAACTCTTGAAAAAGCCATATTGAAAGCAGGAAAAAACAGTCGTAGTGGTAATAAAGAAGCAATTTTTGAAATGAAAACCCTGGAAAAAATCAAGACGCATCTTGATGCAGGTTATCCAGTCCGCACCTTAGAATTGAGTGCTGAAGAAGAACCTATTGCGCGCCGCCTTTTTCTGCTTACCGCAAAACCCGTACTTTATATTGCAAATGTCGATGACAACGGTTATGAAAACAATCCTTTACTGGATCAAGTTCGTGATTTGGCGTTGCAAGAAAAAGCCAGTATTGTTGCTCTATGTGCTGCAACTGAAGCAGAATTAGTTGAATTAGATGAAGCAGATCGCCAAGAATTCATGGAAGACTTAGGTTTAAGTGAACCCGGATTGCATCGCGTGATTCGTGCAGGTTATGAGTTATTAGGCTTGCAAACTTATTTTACTGCCGGCATCAAAGAAGTAAGAGCATGGACTATTCCTAAAGGAGCTACTGCGCCACAAGCAGCAGGCGTTATCCATTCGGACTTTGAAAAAGGCTTTATCCGAGCAGAGGTCATTGCCTATGACGCATTTATCACATGTAAAGGTGAGCAAGGGGCAAAAGAAGCCGGAAAATTACGTCTGGAAGGTAAAGATTATGTGGTTTGCGATGGCGATGTCATGCATTTTCGGTTTAATGTATAAGCTCGTGTGCAGCGAATAACCCAAGAAAAAGATCGTATCCCTTGGTCGAACGTGTGGCTGGGTACTCACAAGTTAAACCTACTTTTACTTGACAATTCGTATGCACAAACCTTAGCATTTGCTGATTGAATCGTAGAGGACAAACAATGTCGATTGACAGTATACGCACGCTGGTTAGTGACGATTTTAATGCAGTTAATGCGCTTATTATTAATAAAATCGAATCACAAATCGGTTTAATTGATGACATGTCCCACCATATCATAGAAAGTGGCGGCAAAAGACTGCGTCCATTGTTAGTTCTTTTAGCAAGTAATGCATGTGGTTATCAAGGTAAAGAGCATATTACTCTGGCTGCTATGGTGGAGTTTTTCCATACAGCCACGCTGCTACACGATGATGTCATCGACGAATCCACCTTAAGAAGAGGACGGCAGACGGCAAATGATATTTGGGGTAGCAAAGCAAGTATTTTGGTTGGTGATTACCTTTTCACTCAATCCATTGAATTAATTGTTGATTCTGGTAACCCAGACGTACTCAAGCTTTTTGCCAAGACAGCTCTTGAGATCAGCTGTGGTGAAGTAAAACAGTTATCAAACCGTCATAATCCTACGCTAACTTTTGATGAATATTTTGATGTAATTCGAGCAAAAACAGCGCTCTTATTTGCAGCTGCAGCCTGTATAGGTCCGATCATCAGCAAGGCATCCAAGGAAGTGCAAGACAGTCTGTATGCCTATGGCCTGCATCTGGGTAATGCATTTCAGCTTATCGACGATGCTCTGGATTATTGCTCTGATGCCAAAACAATCGGCAAAAATATAGGGGACGACTTGGCTGATGGTAAGGCTACCTTGCCTTTAATTCACGCATTACAGCATGGTACCGAACTGCAAAAACAACAAATTATAGAAAGTCTGAAAAAAGGCACCTTGGATTTTCTCCCGGATATTCTTCTGGCCCTCGAAGAAACCAAAGCGATAGAATACACCAAGAACATCGCCGCCCAAGAAGTTGACAGGGCGTTATCCTCTTTGATGATGCTACCTAATTCAAAATATAAAGAGGCACTGATCAATTTGGCTCAATTCGCCTTGCAAAGAAGTTATTGATTTAAGAAGCCTGGGCGCAGCACGGTGAATCCCAGAAATTTAATGTAAACCATGTTATATAGTACGACTCTAACACGGAGTGTAGCTCAGCCTGGTAGAGCACTGCCTTCGGGAGGCAGGGGTCGCAGGTTCAATTCCTGTCACTCCGACCATATAAATCAATAGGTTATGAAATTTATAGAAAGGCGCATTATAGCTCCAAGTGTCACAATCTCATTCCCATCATCTTGTTCAGTGCAATATAAAAATTTAACCCAATTAATCACTCGGATCACCATTTGATTTTCTGTAGAATTGCCCCCTATCAAACTGAAAATCGAACTTTTCGCAAGATTTTTAATGAGTTATTACTATTGGTTCTTGTTTCTAGTACTCAAAATGCTGGAGAATATCCAGATCTTACTGTCATATGAAGGGATAACCATGTCAGTGCCCCATCAACGATATTTAGAGGAAGCGATAAAAGAAGCTCGGCAAAGTCTTGCCCAGGGAGGAATACCCATTGGTGCTGTACTTGTTTATCAAAACAGGATCATCGGACGCGGACATAATCAACGAGTCCAAAAAGGAAGCGCTATATTTCATGCTGAAATGGATGCGTTAGAGAATGCGGGTAGACAGCAAGCTCAAGTTTATGAGCAATCTATTTTATACACTACACTCTCTCCTTGCGCCATGTGCAGTGGAGCCATTCTTCTTTATAAGATTCCTTATGTGGTGATTGGAGAAAATCAAACTTTTATGGGAGAAGAATCGCTATTAACCTCTCATGGAGTCAAACTTGAGGTCTTACAGAATAAAGAATGCATCAGCATGATGCGACATTTCATTATTCAAAATAGTAAGTTATGGAGCGAGGATATTGGCGAATAATTCCGTTAAGAAAAATTTTCAGGGTATTATTTACTCGTTTAAAGGCAAATCCTCAAACGCTGTGGCTGTACGCCTAGCCAGCATGACTACTTAGGACCCACCCTAGGTGACGCATCCTCCTTAGGCTCACCAGGTTTTGATTGAGGTGGAGAGCGAAAATAGGAGGAGATAACACCAATTACCTCCTTCGGTAACCTTTTTTCAAGTTCGCCATCTTTCTGCGATTCTGCGTCAATGGCTATTAACGCAATTTGTCTTTCTTGTTCTTCTTTTTTTCTCGTCTCGAGATTAATAGGTAGTTGCTCGTAAATTTTGGTGAGTAAACCTTGGTTTAAAGCTTTTTCCGCTGGATCACTATTTTGCGTTAGCTCAATTTGTTTTAAACGAGTATTGTGATGTTGAAGCGTAAGAGAAAGGCTCTCTAATACTTTATTGGTAATCTTATTTGCTCTTATATTCAGATACTCTAGGGAATCGTTTGATTTCAAGGCGTCGATGATTGCCAGTAAACCGTCTTCACTGATTTGACTGGCATGGATATCTAAAACTCGAAGAGAAGTATTATTTTTTAGGAAATTGGCGATTAATATGGCACCAGCATCATCTATAACACTATTATTCGCGAGTATTGAAGTAATTTGATGCTCTGCTTGCAGACAAGGCAATAATTTTTCTACATCCCTGCCGCCAATATCCTCCGAATTAACAAGACCATAATATCCTAATCGCAAAGTATTTCCGGTATTCAGAGCCTCTAGACGAGGACCATGGGCATTACGGGTGTATATTAAATCCGTACCTGGGATCAAGTTGAACTCTAGAGATGGAAGTTCTTTTTTAATAGTACTCTCTAACTTGGACAGCATATCAACTCCTTTTTCTATGCTTATATAAATTATAGCCATAAATGAACAAAAATTAACCTTGATCGCCATGCCTTTAGCTTAATCAGTTTGGGTTTTATTTAAATAATTTCATTAACTCTTTTTATTTATTATTATTCCATTCGTTTTTATTTAGAGACCTAGTTATGAGAAACAGAGATATCGCAAGAAATGCATTAAAATATGCCAGGGAAATTATTTTGGAAGGAACAACTCAGCCTGCCAATAACTTGTATCCTGACATCCGAAAAAAAGCAATCAGCGACGTCATGTTTGAATCTCATATTTTGGCAATGAGGGACCCTAAATTTTCTCTGGAGTTTGATAGTACTACCCAACAATTTTATCAACGTATTCAACTTTGTAAGAAATTCTCGGTAGGCAATTGTTATGAATATGCTTTACTTGCTTTAGATTATTGTATTAATTATGAACCTCATGTTTCTGCAGAAGCTTTTTATATAAAAGGTGGCGATCATTGTTTTTTAGTTATCGGAAGAAAAGCTGACAGCAATCCCTCAGACCCCACAACATGGGGTGAAGAAGTTTATATCTGTGACCCTTCTGAAAATGAGGTATACCTTGCTGTAAACTATTTATCGCGACTTAAAAATTATTATAAGGTAGATGATAATAATGGAGAAACATTCACCAATTTTTCAGAGAATTTTAACAGCGAGAAACACCGACTCTCTCCTATCCCTAATCTAAATACCGATTACTTTAGACACTACAATTCTGAAGAGCACTTAAACAAATTGTTGATGCGTTTTAGAGAAAAATACGCAGTCATTCTCTCTGCTGCAGAAAAAATGAAACAAGATTTTGAGCGAATTACTGGGCGATTAGTCCTTGAATATGGAGCAACCGATGCAAAATTCTTGCTTCTTTCATCACAATTAGCTCATTTAACCTCTTTAATTGAAGAAATGAAAAATACGCTTATTGCCCCTTATGCAAGAGAAAGTTATGGTGAAATGAGAGCAAAACTTGATGGAAAACTCATACGGGCTATTAATGTTTTGGATGAGATCACGAATAAAATAAATCAAGAAAATTTTACACTGGCGAAGTATAATAATGAATCCTCATGGAAAACTTCCTGCATGAAATTTTTCAACATTTTACCGCAAACATTTCGTAAGACTCAAACAACTCTGGAAACTTCTCAAGATCAATGCCAACGAATTAAAGCTGAGCTAAGAATATTTTAATGGCATTGAGCTACGACAGTTCAAGTCAATCGATAGGGGGCATTTATTCACGAGTCATCCACCGAATTGGTTGTCGCCTAGAACATTTGCATGCCGAGCTTCAGGATAGAAGGGTTTGTTGGGTCAAAACGACCCAACATTGCTTTGCTAATAGACTTTTTTAATTTTTAGCCGAATGTACATTTTTTTGTTTCATCGGCGATCAAATTTGCTTTTTCCCCCTTATTCTCATTTTGAAAAAAATGATGCGAATTTCTTTTTTCACATTGGCTTTTCAAAAAGGACTCTATGCTTGCGAAGAATAATTCCGGAACATCAGACTCAAGGGAATGGTCGGCGCCTTCAAACACGAGATATTGATTGTTAGGGATTCTGTTCGCCATGAATTCAGAATGTTTTTTATCAGTAATCCAGTCTTCTTCGCCTACCAAAATGAGCGTGTTACAGGTTATTTCATGCAGGCGATCTTCATAATTAAATGTACGTAAAAATCCGCCAAAACCCTGGTTTAAAGGCTCATGTGCAAAAATATAATCCGGAGCTGGTCGATTTACAGGAAGATTATGTCTTTTCCTCCAAGAATACATGGAATCCATGACATCAAAAAAATGATCCAGCTCTTCATCGCTTTTAAAAGTCCCCTCCCATAATTGCTCACAGACTTTTTGTTGAGCCAGAGATCCTCTTTTTTCCACATTAAGACGAGCTGTTTCAAGGTTTCTAAAGCTTGGAGAACCAGCTGCCAGGATAAGACTCGAAACATATTTTGGATAGGTCAGAGTGTATCCTAGTGCGCACATTGCGCCATAGGATTTACCCAATAGAACTATTTTTTCCAGATTGAGGTATTTACGAATTTCATCCACATCTCGAATATAATTGTCCATAGTATAGGATGAAGGGTCGTTTTTCTCACTTAATCCACATCCTCTGGGATCAATGAATACCATATTGCCCGTAGTTGCCAAGCATTCGTAATCCTTGTAGTGAGAATGATTGGCACCCGGGCCACCAGGAAGCATAAAAACGTAGGGCATTTTGTCGAGATTCGCTTCGTTTTCACAGACTATACGGATATGCAATCTGGTTTCCGGTGCATTATCTCGTTTAGGGATATCAATAAATAAGTCCTTAATCCACATGAGGTTCTCCTGATTCAAATATATTTTTTTGTATCGCCTTAGCCTTTTCTTGAGAGCAAAGGCACAAACTATTCGATATGCTTATTTTATTCTATGTAGACTCTTAAAAGTCCTTCATAAGTGCATAGACTATACTACGAATTGATTTAATAGTTACTTTTTAGATAGGAACAACTGGAATTTTAAAAAAATCGAGCGTTCTGGTCCTGCGGCAAATTTCAAATACAAAGGAGGTTCATATGAAAACAGCACTCATTACCGGAGCAAATAGAGGTCTTGGTTTGGAGTTTGCCCGTCAACTTAAAGAGAAAGGATATTATGTTATAGGATGTTGCCGCACCCCATCAAAGCAAATGAACTGAACGAGTTGGCTGATGAACTGATTCAATTAGATGTGACAAGCGACCAAGATATAGCTTCTTTAAAACACGCTTTAAATAGCAGACCGATTGATTTGTTAGTAAATAATGCAGGTATTAGCGGTGAGCAAGGTGTAACCATAGGTGCTATTAATAGAGAAAATTTCCTTGAAGTTTTAAATGTAAATTGTATCAGTGTGGTGAAATTGAGTGATGCTTTGCTAACCAATATCGAAGCGAGCCAGGAAAAAAATATCTTGGTGATTAGCTCTCGCATGGGGAGCATTTCTGATAATGACCACGGTAAATCATATGCTTATCGTACCAGTAAAGCGGCTCTTAATTGTGCCATGCGCAGCTTCGCTATCGATGTACAAGATAAAGGAGTTCATGTCATGCTCATTCATCCAGGGTGGGTAAAAACAGCAATGGGCGGAGCAGATGCGTTAATTGATGTACAAACCAGTGTCGCAGGAATTCTAAAACAAGCAGAGAACGAATTCGCTCAAAGTCATGCAGAAAAGCTGCACCGTTATGATGGTGGTGTCATAGCCTGGTAGACCAACAGTGTTACAATCGGATATGACCCAATATGGATTAATTAAAATTTAAGGTGTAGTTCAAAAAACACGGACTACACCCTACCCTGGATTTTTCTAGTCCCGGCTATGGGATGCAGTTCTATATCATTTTTCTTAATGCAACACTCCCAAGCCTACAATGCCAGCAATAATCAGGTAAATAGCGACAATATAATTTAACAGTCGTGGTAACAGCAGAATTAAAACTCCCGCAATTATTGAAATAATAGGGGTAAGCTGAATAGAAAGCATCTTTTTCTCCTCCTTGAACTCGATATATTCAGTATAGTCCAGCCATTTCAGTGTAACCGAATATTGCTATTGCTAGTCTTCTTGATAGGCAGCCGTCTCAAGTATAAGTCTTGGTTTCAAATGGTCATCAAGTTTTTAATTTGACTTAGCTAACTCATTGTAAAATAATCGAGTACCATCGATTGACGGAACAAACCCTTTTGTTACATTGATAAGCTAAGGAGAGTTATGATTGTTATCTTTGTCCACGGTTGGAGTGTCACACATACCAATACTTATGGAGAGCTTCCTCAATGGCTTGAACGTCAAAGCAATGATGGAGCGCTGGATATTCAAGTAGGTAACATCTATCTTGGACGTTATATCAGCTTTAACGATACAGTAACAGTCGACGATATAGCCCGTGCATTCGATCATGCAATACGCGATGAAATTGCGGATAAGCTAAGAAACGGGGAGCGTTTTGCTTGCATTACTCACTCCACCGGTGGCCCCGTTGTCCGTAAATGGATGGATTTATACTTTAAGAATAATCTTGCAAAATGCCCCTTGAGCCATCTAATCATGTTGGCTCCCGCCAATCATGGCTCTGCGCTTGCTCAACTCGGTAAATCAAGACTGAGTCGTATAAAAAGCTTTTTTGAAGGTATTGAACCGGGGCAGCACGTACTTGATTGGCTTGAACTTGGGAGTGCTATGAGCTGGCAACTCAATGAAAGTTGGCTTGATTACGATTGCACTGCTCATGGTATCTATTGCTTTGTGCTTACAGGACAGAAAATTGATCGCCAACTTTATGATGCGCTTAATTCCTATACCGGCGAGGTCGGATCGGATGGAGTAGTACGAGTAGCGGCTGCAAATATGAATTACAGTCTATTAAAGTTACATCAAGAGGGAAATAACGGAGAAAGTCTTGTGGTTGCGAAAATGACACGGGCACGGACGATGGCTTTCGGCGTTCTTCCTGGATGTTCGCATTCCGGTAAAAAAATGGGAATTATTCGCAGTATTACTATGGCCAATGCTGCTACTCACCCTACGGCGATATGGGTCTTAAAATGCCTTCAAGTAAAGACTCGTGACGCCTACAATACTTTGGCAAAAGAACTCAATAAGATGACCGAAGAAACGCAAAAAAATGAACGTATAGAACTGATGAAAACACTTATTTATAAGCGCGAATTTATTACTAATCGCTACTCGATGATTATATTTCGACTTATTGATGACCGGGGCAATCATCTTGACGATTATGACCTTTACCTCACTGCAGGCCCCCAATATAGTGAGTATGCGCTTCCGGTGGGTTTCTTCGTCGATCGTCAGCAAAACCAGCATGATCGTGGAAAACTGACCTATTTTCTTGACTACGATATCATGGAGGCAGGGATCAATACGCCGAAAATGCAAGGTAATCTGGGATTTCGTATCAAGGCACACCCTGAAGCAAGCAGCCAAGCCCTTGCCTATTACAGGTTACTTGATTTTCATTCCTCACTCGCTGACATTAACAAAATTCTTCATCCGAATGAAACAGTAATGGTCGAAATCATGCTTCAACGACGGGTAGATAGGGCTGTCTCCCGTATCACTAACAACCTCACTCCGGCAAAAATCAGTGCACAACCGACCGGAAAAATAGTCAAATGACAACAAACGTTTCAGTGACACAATCCAATATCTTTTGGAGTGCAAGAGTGAAAAATTAATGAAGGAGCTTATCCTTAAGTTGTTAAATAATGCCCATTTGGGGTCTTTATATCAATTTTCTATGGTTTCGCTGGCTTCTAAGTTTCGGTGACCATGGCTATTGATTTGCTAATTTGTCTTATTCAAAATTTAAATAGGAAAAAAGCAAGGCCTTCCCCAATGACAATCTACGATATCATACTTCCAACAACTGCAATGGCTCCCAGAGTGACAATACTCAGATTCAAAAAATTGTCGCATGCAGTTTGCGAACGCCTGTTTTGGGGGCTAAAAAAAGTAATATCCTTGCTCTGGCGCTCAGGCGATGATTCAACTATTTTCATATCTCTTTTTAAAATATCTTCTGTCCACTTATTTATGTGCTCCATAGTCACTGTATGTGGGCTAGCTTTGAATACAATAAGTTGAATCAGTTCAATAGGAAGAAGGGGCAGAGAATCGAGGCGATTGCTTGCCAATGCAAACAAAGTAACCTTGAGTTGATTTATGAAGTTTTTCCTTTGCTGCACCATGTCACTTTCAATATAAATAGACTCCTTTTTTTTGTGTTGTATTGTAATCTCTAATCCCGTTTTAAACTCCTCTTTTGTGAAATAGTGCATTAAAGGTTTTCCCTTAATATTTTTGTCGTGAGAGGCGACAGGAAAGGTAACCCTATAATCAATATGGATTGAGTTTTTGCGGTTTAGGGTAGGCCATCCAGAGGATTGTCGAACAGAGTTTGAAAGCCGACCGACCACAAACTCTCCAAATAGATGACGACCGATTAATCGATTTAAACTATGCTCACTCGCATTATCGTCAAGAGTACCAATAACAATTCCATTAAATTTAATTGTAAACATCATAAATCTCTATTAATCACTGTTCTGATTTAAAATTCAGAGCAAGAATTCCAACTCATTCAAGCCTATCTGTCAACAGTGTGTTTAATTTAAATCCTTTTTTGGACTTAATACTTGTTTATTGGCAAGCTCCTGTGTTCTGTGACTCATCAAGAGCCGTGCGCAGGGGCACACATTGCCTTTTGCTTCAGATAGGAAAAAAAAGATAACCAAAGCTTGAGTACTTTGATAGGAGAACGTTTGAATTAAAATTAAAAAACTCGGTCTAAATATAGGTAGGAAAAATGACCGTTGAAAGCTTGAAACGTATTGCTGTCCGTTATATGAATAAAAATTTTAGTCCCTAGTGTATCAATGACTTTTATCATTTTGTCCCTCGCCTTGTTGGATGCCTTTCTCTAAATTATCCTTTTCAATTTGATTCGCATCATCAAGTTTTTGTTTTGTTTGCTCAAGGATATTATTGGTTTGAGCTTTATTAGGGACCTTGGGGGCTTCATCACTGAAGGCGGAATTGAACATTGAAATTAAAGTGAATAAAAATGCCAGCGACAAACGACTCATTGCCTTACTCCAAATAAAAACTTTATAAAAAAAGTATAGGAATTAAATCTGGTTTTACAACATGAAATCTAAGTGCGTACGGTAACAAGGTAAGTAGAATCCCGCCCATTCTTACAACCAGTAGTACACTCGCAGGTACTATGGTGCCACCTACCCTAAACGAAAATTAGAGCCAGTGTATCTGATTCAAAGAGGTTGCTATTTATTAGGGTTTAGAGCACACTTCGCTTCCATTTAGGCGGTAAATACTACATGAAAGATAAACAATGCATCAATTTTTCCTATCTTTTTTCTGGCCCCAACAATAAACCTGTAATTTTTATCACCAACGCTCCTAACAATGAACGGGGGTCGAGTTTATATTTAGTTCATGAAAATGGAACTATACGATGTTCTGGGTCCAATGAAGGTAAAAGGAAAGCCACTACATTCATCAGACCTTATCTTATTGGGTATCTGACACCGAAGAAACAAAATATGCTCTTCGATGAAGCCTCTATAGGACTTTTTCCATTTGAGGCGTGTGCCAAAAGCTATCATGAACTATTGCAAATTAAAAAATGTGGATATGGCCATGAGGGAAATACCATAACAGAAATTATCTCGTTTCAAGATTTAATGACCCCCTATTTCACTCCACTGTCTTGGCAAGGCTCAGATAAAGGAGGTACCGATTGGGACATTGCACAACGGGAAATACTCGATGCGTGGCAACACGTCAGCTTAAAGAATTATGATTTTAGCAGCGAAGAGCGTCATATAGAACACTCTGAATTCAGGCAATCTGGTATTTAACCGGATCAAATCCCAGCTTACTGGGTTTATCCTGCAAAACTCATGCTTCCTCTATTTATGCAGTTGGCAATACATGCAGGAGCATGCTTGAGTTAAAGTGATTTCTTAGCCAATCGAGATAAAATATTTTTTGGAAGCAAGAGCCAATAATGGCCTTCATTTTTCATATGCTCGCCTAGAAATGTTGCAAGCTTCCCAGAACCCCAATAAATATCACCGCGCATAAACCCACGAATTGCACCGCCTGTATCTTGGGCAATCATCAGACGTTGAAATTGTTTCTCATTGGCTTGATCTTTTTTATCAGGACGTTTTGTATCCAACCACAGCGGCGCACCAAGCGGAATCCATTTTTTATCCACAGCTAAAGAATAGCCTGGTGTAAGGGCCATCCCTTGAGCGCCAAGTGCCATAGGCTCTTTTAAATCCTCAAAAAAGACAAACGATTTATTTTTCTGGATAATTGATTTTGCTTTTTCAGGGTGCTTCTCCAAATAACGAATAATCGCTGCTTTAGAGGCATTATGGCGATTCATAATCCCTTTATTAATCATTATTTTAGCAATTGAGGTATATGGGGCACCATTTTCACCGGCATATCCTAGATATATATTTTCACCATTAGGTAGTTGAATTACCCCTGAACCTTCTATCTCTAAAAAGAGTCGTTCGGCAGGACTATGGATCCATGCAATCACACGTGCTTTTTTCTTGAGAGCGCCATTATCAATTTGCTCCCGAGTATAGGAAGTTGAATATTTACCTTTTGGCAGCCCATAAATTGGCGTGTTGTATTTAGTGCTTTTTGTTAAAGTTCCCTTTATTTTAGGCATATAATAGCCGGTAAATAAGCCATGAACGGGTTTCTTTTGCGCAAACTCAATAGGATGAAACCACTTTTCAAAAAACACTTTTGCTGAATCTTCTGAAACCGACTCCAGGGCTAAGGCCGCCTTACATGCTGGATGCCAATCACGGGCTTTTAATTTGATGTGTTGTGTATTTATCGGATGAGATGGTGATTGCTTCAAGAACGTCTCACACGACTTCTGAAATGCTAATAAAGATTTTTTTACATCAGCAGTATCCCAACCTGGCAACTCATCGAAAGATACTTTAGTCAAAGCAATATTTCTGCTTTTCATAATAACCTTTCTTGGGGTGTGCATAGGGCGGGCGCTCTTCTTAGCAACCACTATTTTTTTAGTAGCATGTGCTAATGTTTTAGCACTCTGCGCGATGTGTTCAGCGCTTTGATGTGCTATTTTTTCAGCGTCTTTTTGTAAGGTATTATTTTTTGTCGTACCTTTTTTAACCTTTTCGGTTTTAATAACTACCTTTTTCGGAGTTAGTGGGTGCTCATGGAGCTTAGCCTTCTTATAAAGCGTCAATCCAAGAAAACCGAATGTAAGACAACTAATACCGATTATTATGTAAATTAATTTCCTACTCATAGCGAGCAAGGTTTACATAAGATGAAATTTAAATCAACACTTTTTAGTGTTTTTACTACAAAATTTGATCTTATTGAATTAAATTTAATCTATTTTTATTAAAAAAGTACGGGAAAAACTGGAGATTCACGAAAATATCTTTGCTCAAAAAGCGCCAAAAAGAGGCATTTTGGCGCCTTATAACCTGTTTTTTATTGTCCTTATTTCGGGATGCTCCTACACGTTCAAGGGCACGCATCGTTCACGTAATAGACTCATGTCACCGAGGCAAACCACAGATTAATACTCTCAACAAGGGTAGGATGGGCAAACATTACATCACGTAATTGCTGATAAGGCATACCCACTTCCATCGCCAATTGGATTACCCCAAGTATTTCACCAGCCTCAGCACAGAAGATGGATACACCTAAAATATGATCTGTTTTTGCATCAATAACCGCTTTTAAAAGACCCGTTGTTTCCCCTTGTGTTTTCGCCCTCGGAATAACCGCAGCGGGAATTTTTGCGATTTTTAAACTATGGCCTTGAGCAAGCGCTTGAGTTTCTGTTAGACCAATACGAGCAAGTTCCGGATCAAGAAATACTGTATAAGGAATAAGTCGTCCTTGAACGGAACGCTTATTTTGAGGGTTTTGCAGATTATGTTTTGCTAACCGATAATCATCTAAAGATAAATGCGTAAATTGAGCCCCACCCTTTACGTCCCCTAAAGCCCAAATGCCTTCAGCTGAAGTTTCGAGATAATCATTTACTCTAATAAAACCACGTTCATCTAGCTGAACCCCTGTTTTCTCTACATTTAATCCTGCCGTATTTGCTGTACGTCCCACCGCAATCAGTACGTCACTCCCACGAATCAGCGCGGGTTCTCCATTCTGATTTACATCGACAAGTACTTCGCCATGTTCTTCTCGAATGCCATTAATTTTAGTATTAAGAGCAAAATGAATCCCTTCTTTAGTTAAAGTATTAAGAACTTGTTCAGCAATATCTCTATCTTCACGACCAAGAAACTTGCTATCCGCCTCGATTACTGTAACCGCTGCCCCCAATCGTCGAAATAATTGAGCAAACTCTAAACCAATATATCCACCACCAACAATAAGCAAATGCTTCGGCACTTTATTGACATTCATTAAGCTGTCATTGGTATGATATTTTATTTTGTCAAGGCCTGGAATTGGAGGTATAAGAGGTAAGGCACCGGTATTAATAAAAATTTTGTCCGCGGTAATTTCCACCACCTTTTTACCATCACGTGGTGATGACAAAAGAACCTCAATTGTCTTAGGTCCTATGAAGTGTCCACGCCCCAGCATCAGATCCATTCCTGAATCCAAAAATTGTTTTAAATTAGCTTCTCGCATTGCATGAACTACAGCATCTTTACGAGCTCGAATTGCTTTAAAATCGACGGGGGCAAGAGTAGCCTCTAGACCATAATCTGATGCTGAACGGCAATAGTGTGCAATCTTTGCAGATTGTACGAGCGTTTTTGTAGGGATACACGCCACATTAATGCAAGTACCGCCAATTTGGTTGTCTTCAACCATGGCAACCCGTTGTCCAGTTTTGGCCAGCTCAACAGCCAGAGTTTTACCTCCTTTGCCACCACCTAAAACAATCACATCAAATTTTAATGCCATGATTATTCCTTAAATTATAATGAATTAATCCAATTTTCTGTCTCAATTAAATGATGAGCTCAGAAATTATTGTTTTTTGAACTCTCTCCAATTTTTATGCTGGATTGAATGGGTAAGTTATTTAAGGTCTTATACAGTCGATTAAAGGGTGCATCCGATACCTTGACCCAACCCGAATATGGAAAACTTAGAACACTAATAGCAGTCATGTAAATGGCTAGAAAAATGCATAAAATATACAGAAAAGGATGTCCCTGCAAACTCGACTCCAAAGAATAAATACCAATTATAAAGAAGGCACCTAAAAAAATAATCAGATACCAGGCATTAGGAATTGCTGGATTGAGCATATTCAAACGAAAATCACGATACTGAGTAGCCTGATTCCATGCAGAAACCGCACTTTGGTAAAAATTAGCAACAGAAGCTTTAGGTTGATAGTGCAACAAGATACGATACAAGCTGTCACCTATTCCTTGCGTTGTTTTTCCTTCCTCCCCCAATGACATAGCGACTAGATCATCATTTACAATAGACGAAATATATAAGCTTAAATTTTTTATGACTTTTTGTTGAATCTCAGGAGGAAAAGCTCGAGCGCTTTGGGCAGTAATATACAATTGGGAAGCTTCCGTATTAACAAGTTCATAAGTTTTTTGATAATTAGTCCATAAAATATAAATAACAAAACCTAAAAAAATACTATAAAAAGCACCGATACTCCCAACAATATCCATTGCAGTGTCTTCTGCATCCTTGGTGAGCTTGCGTTTAAAATGGAAAACTACTTTGCTAAGCAAAAGAAAAATAATGAGATAAAAAAGAAATATGAATGTGGGAAAACAATGATTCATCAGACTGTGCATCACTCAACAACTCCTGTAAATAAATTATGCCTGACATCAAAATGATCGATTAACTAATCCTTATCCTGCCTATTGGTCATTAAATCCAATTTGATAAAACGCTCATCATTCTAATACGTGTTACCACGAAGATTCTCCTGATTTGGATATCACATTTCATCATGAATTCACATTCCAGACATTGGAGAGTCCTCATTAGATTCGGGATGACGTATCACCGTGAAGACACCATTTAAAGATTAAAAATTAATCCTCTGTTTTTAATTCTAGCTATAAAACAGAGGAATCGCTTTTTTCTATAAATTTTATGATGCAGCATTCAATATAACGTGATGGTTCATAGAACAGAAAAGTCTGCATCAGAAAAAAATCAGTCTGCTTTCTGAAGCGCAAAATTTGCTGTGATATTAATGGTGCCTATCCCATAATTGTTGCTATTTGAGTTAGTCGTCGTGACCAAAGTATTTGAATTATTCTTATTAAAATTGACTGTAGAAAGATATCGGAAATCAAGACCAAGGGTGGTAAAGTCGTCAAGATAATAATTGAATCCAACGATCCCTTGAATTGCGAAGCCGTTGTTTGAGGTATCCACAGTTTGCGAGACAATCGGTGAACAAGTACCTAAAGAAATACATTGGTTATTACTGTGAAATAAAGCATGGTTTTTAATAATAGCGCCCCCCAAACCTAATCCCACATAAGGGACAAAGTTGACGTTAGGATCGCTGGACAAAAAGTCATAAAACGTATTGAAAAGACCGTAAATACCCGCGGTGTAACCATTAAAACCCAGACCGGTTTCTTCGATAAAAGCAGAACAGTTCCCATTAGGACCCAAGACATCGGGGCTGATCAGAGTACAAGAGCCTGTACTGAATGAACCGAAATTGTTCAGATTAAAAAGAAACTCCCCCTCTAATCGAAAATTTTTTATTTTGTAGCCTAAAGAAGCACCGCCTCCACCACCGATGACACTCAACTTAACTGAACCATTGTACGTATTTCCATCAGGGAGTGTCACACTAAGATTAGTATTGGGCGCATAGCTTAGTTGGCCCAGTAAACCCAAATAAATTCCTTGAACAGGCTCTGCACAAAAGGCATTGCTCGTTGCCGCCAAACCCAATATAAATCCAAATTTAATCATCTGTCTCATTCTATATCCTATATTTATCCGAAGGACAAAGTGCAATAATTTTTGCATAGTAAAAGGCTATATGAAAGCACAATGCCGATGCAAATTTTTAATTTAAGAAATTAGTCTGAACCTCGAAAATTCGTCTTTGGGCGGAAAATTTATTTTTGAATAGATTAAGCCCTTCTTCACGCATTTTTGATGCAAATTCAGCAAAATATACATTTAGAAAATCTCTATTTTCTAATTGATATTGGACTGTTAATTGTTCCTGCTCGACAGGTTCCTCGTTTTCGGGTTTCAAAACACGTGCTTGAATAAATCCGGGAATCTGCAACATCTCTTTGACATGCTTTTTTAGCCATAATTGAAATTGAGGATAAATATCACCATCAATGGCCAAATTTACTTCATAAATAACCATATTCTTTCCTAAACTAGGTTAAAGCTAAAGCAGCATAACTACTTAAAACTACTCTTGAAACAAGTATGAAGGTTACAATTAAATGAGATGTTAATCCAGCAGATAAACGAGCAAGGCAATAAATTTTTTCTTAAGGGATGAAACAGTTAGGGATTCAACATCTTTTAATGTTTATTCCTCTCCCAAACCGCATCCGAGGAGGTAGGCTTATTGGGACACTGCAGTAAATCAAATGTCTTCAATCACCTCACAGGATAAAGTAAGTTTTAATCGCTCTGGCGTTGAGCTGATTTTATTTTCAGGGAATATAATGCGAAATCCAGGCTCCAAAATCTGGCCTCGAGGGTTTAATGAGATTTCAGAGGCACGAATCTCAGCGCGTCGTTGTGCCAATAAGCGATACAACAGTAATACGTTTTTGCTATTTTGCAATTTTAACCGGCATTGTTGGAGATATTTCTTTGCTTTTTGCACATAAAATGCCGGATCTTGCTGTTGAGACATGAGGTTTTTAAGTAATTTTTTAGCAGCCCAGTCCGCCGATTGATTGAGGTTTTCCTTAAATACCTCAAGCCAATTCGGTGTCGCTGTAGTAGGAACTAAACGCAAAAGCCTGCACCGGGCTGAGGAAAATATGGGATTGGTCATATCTACGTCTAAAACATCCATCGTAAACTTCAAATCAATGATCCCTTTTTGTAGGAGATTATCTATTGCTAACTGATCTGATTCAGCCTTGACAGGAGTAAGCCAGGCGTGATCTGCATCGTTCCAATCAGTTTCTGGAAAATGACTACCTAGCTCGTTCAATGCCGTTTGATAAAAAGTTCTTGAAATCTTGATTGTTTGCTTTCCTTTCGCTTGCAAAAATCGTGCGTCAAGAAAAAACTCTACCGGAATATTTATGGAGCTATGCTGTTTGTCGTTGGGATAATTATCTGACATTAAATTTAATTCAACAGGACAAAATAAAGGACGAAGTTGTTCCTGTAATGAACGCATTTTTTTGCTTTGATTCAATTTTTGCAGCCCTATTAAAACATTTTTAGCTAATTGCTCCGGAGGAACCAATGTTTCTAAAATCTCTTGTAACGAGGTATCAGGATGGTGTCCACCAAAATCCAGTTGTCTCATAGGCTCCCACCAGTCATTATGAGGTTGAATCAGTTCTTTCATAATGGGTCCGCCAGCACCATGACAACCGGAACAACGAAGTCGATTACCAAATTGTGGGTGCTTTGGATCGGGCTGGCGATGAAGCCATTCATTATCGGCAAAAATATCAGACGAATCTCCTCGATAGAACCATTGCCCCTGCGAGCCATCACCTCGTAATTCATAGAAATTAAATACTTCTTTCTTTGAATCCCAAGCAAACGCTTCAACCATCAGTGAATCTTTTTCTGAATTCTGATCCGCGATTAAATCACCCCCTGGTCCTATGGCTGTAAAATGCCCGAAGAAAAAATCGCCTCCTTGAATGGCCCAATGAGCATCATGGATTTTTAACTCCCCCAAAGCCATTTCAAATATACTAAAACTTCCCAGAGTTGGATTATGAAATCCACGATTAGCAACTAATGTAGTTTGCAATGTTACCCCCGAGTTTTTGAGCAGTTGGCGTAATGCAAAAACATTTTGGGGACATGGTGCATCCGATAAAAGTAGACGTCCTAAAACATCTTCCGTTCGTCTAATAGTTTGGCCTGAGGAATGAGTGAGGGAACACGCTGCATCGATATTCTGAGAAAAAATGATGGCTAACATGTTGAGAATCGCCAAACAATAAAATTTTCCTTTTTTTACCATGACTTACTCTTTTTCTCTTTCCCCAGTTAATCGATGACGCTACAAACGGTTTTCACTAAAAAAAACAATTTTTTTCATCGATTAGGGTGAACGGCGGTCAGTTACAAAGGTCAATGAGTCTTTCGGGAAGCTTTGTTGAACAATTCATATCGACCCAACTATTTTCTCAACAGAAATCAAAACATCATAAAAGCAAATATCCCTGGAAGTCAAAAGAATAACTTAACTCACTGAAAGACAACCAATAAATCACTGCGACCAAAATAAATGCACTTTTTGCAAAAAATACTATACTTTTAAAACTTGGACGAACAGGAATTGAGTGATATGGATGCCATTCAATTAGCACTGGATGTGCCTTTAAAAGGAACGATTCAAAACTCGTATCGTTTTTTTAAACGGCTTGAATTATCGGAAGCGGCTTATCCTTTATTAGTATCCCATCTAGAATGGCTCAGAAAAATAAATGCAGCCCCTAATCCATTTGATGTAATGCATCAAAATGAGCAAAGAAAACAAGAATTCAAATTTTTATTTAAACATAACTTATTGTTTTTTCTAACAGTCACACGACAATTTAATGTCATTAATAAATTATTTAAAACGCCGTCATTCACTTCCAGATTACGTCATCTGCTTGCTTTTATTAGAAAAGCGCATTTTAAAGCAAGACAAAGAAGGAGAAAACGTTGGCTATTTTTAAAATTTAGGGAAAAAAAATTAGCTTATAACATGGCAAAAACAATGCATGCCTATCATGCTCCCTTAAATCGCGTCCACAAAAAGAATCCGTACGCCATATTGGGTGTACAAAGCACAAGGAAAATAAAAAAAATTAGCCCTACCTATCCCGCTCATATTGAGTATTTAAGAAACATTTTAAAAAAGATCCAAAGAAGCGCCAACATGAAGTCACTCATTAACAAAACCTTACTTCATGAGATCACCGCGATTCATCAACATGCATCAGAAAATAAAGCAATGCATCATGCCAGCCTTAATCCTCATGAAGCTGTAAATCCAAGATCCGCTGAATTATCTGAATTATTGGAGCTCGCTGATGCTGATGGTTTAGACCATTCTATTTTTTATCCATACAACCATTCATTTTGTGAATTAACAGAAATCGACACAGAGGAGAATACTGCTGCAAGAGAGTTTCAGAATGAACCAGAAGAACTCAATTCTGAGTATCATGAATCACAAAAGAAAAGGTATTCAGAAAAAACTGATGACGTACCAGCAGAGGATATAGAGCCTCATTTAGATTTCTTAAAGTGTTCAGAATACTCTATGGACGAAAAAAAAGGCTTCTTTAATCACCCTCGACTCACCTTCTTTTCAACCTTTGCTCCAAATAATAAGGAAATAACTAAGGACATTCTATCGCATCAAACCATGGAATTTAGGGTGGGCAGTTAAAAAGCTGGTACTCTTGATTTTTTGCTGCAGCCCAGGCTGCAGCTCATGGAAGCTTTTTTATTCAGTACTCACACCTCGCGTCGAATACACTCAATACCACCTAAATAAGGTCTTAAAGCCATTGGAATATGGATATTTCCATCTTTATCTTGATAATTTTCCATCAATGCAACCAATGTTCGGCCTACAGCAAGACCCGATCCATTCAGGGTATGGACTAATTCGATTTCGCGTGTCTGCTCCTGTCTGTAGCGTGCTTTCATTCGTCTTGCCTGGAAAGATTCCATATTTGAGCAAGATGAAATTTCTCGGTACGTGTTTTGACTGGGTAACCAAACTTCTAAATCGTAAGTCTTTGCTGAACTTGGTCCCATATCCCCCGTACAAAGAGTAATCACTCGATAAGGCAACTCCAAACGCTGTAAAATAGTTTCCGCATGGTTTACTAATTGTTCTAAAGCAGCATATGAGTCCTCAGGTTTAGTAATCCAAACTAATTCAACCTTTTCAAATTGATGTTGCCGAATCATCCCTTTGGTATCTTTACCGTAAGAACCCGCTTCACTACGAAAACAAGGCGAATGACAGGCATATCGAATAGGCAAAACCTTTTCCTCTAGAAGCACATCACGGACTGTGTTGGTTACTGGAATTTCTGCAGTAGGGATCAGATAATACCCATGCTCTCCGGTTAACTTAAACAAGTCCTCTTCAAATTTTGGTAATTGGCCTGTGCCCATTAGACTGTCTGCATTAACAATATAAGGCACATAGATTTCTTGATAACCATGTTGTTGCGTATGCATGTCCAACATAAATTGAATTAAAGCTCGATGTAATCGAGCCAATTGATTTTTCATCACCACAAAGCGGCTGCCAGTCAGTTTAGCAGCCAAAGCAAAATCCATTTGGTTTAAGTTCTCACCTAATTCATCGTGAGACTTTACGGGGAAATCAAAAGTAGGCACTTTACCCCAGCGTCTAATTTCAAGATTGTGCTGTTCATCTTCACCAACAGGAACCGATTCATGAGGAATATTGGGTAATCTTAGAGCTATCGCCTCAATTTGCTGGAGTAAATCATCCAGTTCGTCCTTCTTCTGTTCTAATTCCTGAGCAAGACGGCCCATTTCCTCGCGCATGGGCTCAATGTCCTCGCCACGAGACTTTGCTTCACCAATCGCTTTAGAACGTAAATTACGCTCATTTTGCAATGCTTGTGTGGCAACCTGCAGCGCTTTACGTTTTTCTTCTAAAGCAGTAAACGATGTAACATCAAACTTAAATCCCCGCTTTAGCAATTGGGAAGCAACAAATTGCGGATCATCCCGCAATAATTGAATGTCTAGCATAGGATATCACTCTAATCAATTTATCGAACAATTCCGCGTGTGGATTGATTTAATGCATCAATCATTAAAACAACTTCAGGGCATTCATTTTGCATTAATTCTAATTCAGCAACAGCCTGTTGTACCGTTAGTCCCTTGCGGAAAATTATTTTATAGGCACGTCGTAAACCATCAATTGCTTCAGATGAAAATCCTCGTCTACGTAATCCAACGGTATTAATACCACAAGCAGAAGTTGTATCTCCTGATATCATGAGATAGGGAAGTACGTCTTTAGCTACATAAGAAGCTCTAGCAATAAACGCATAGGCACCTACATGGCAAAACTGATGGACTGCGGCATATCCGCCTATGTTTGCATAATCACCGACAGTGACATGGCCTGATAATGCAGCGTAGCTAACCAATATAATTTGATTACCAATCATGCAATCATGCCCGACATGCGAATAAGCCATAAAAAAGTTCTTATTGCCAATCCGGGTTACTCCCCCCCCTTTCACGGTTCCACGACTAATCATACAGTATTCGCGAATGATATTATCGTCACCGATTTCTAGGCGCGTGGACTCACCTTGATAGGTAATATCTTGGGGATCGTCGCCCACTGAAGCAAACTGAAAAATTTTATTATTTTTGCCAATGGTGGTTGGGCCTTCAATTATTGCATAAGGACCAATCCAGGTATTTTCACCTATTTCCACATCAGCCCCGATTACAGCACCAGGACCTACTGAAACCCCGTTTGCCAGTTTTGCAGAGGGGTGAATTATTGCTCTTTCATCTATCACTTTTGAATTTCCTTTGCAGCACTTAATAAATCCGCGGAACAGGCCAGTTTATCACCTACATAAGCTTCGCCATGCATGCGCCAAAATTCTCTTTTTCTTGCTATTAGCTTTACTTCCAAGCGTAATTGATCTCCTGGAGTAACCACATGTTTAAATTTCGCATTATCAATACCTGCAAAGAAATGCAAAATACCCTCATTTTCTTCAGGTGTTTGAGATAATCCTGCTAAAAGCCCACAAGCTTGTGCCAACGCCTCCAGCATCAATACGCCCGGCATAATTGGATTTTCCGGGAAATGACCGGTAAAAAAATTCTCGTTAATGGTGACGTTTTTAATCGCCGTCAATTGTTCAAATGGTTTGAAATCAAGTACCCTATCCACTAAGATCATGGGGTACCGATGTGGCAATATACTAAAAATCTGTTTTATATCTACAGGTTCACTCATACCAGTTTCTCGCTTTAATAAGTACGCTTAGTATGGCCCAAAACGGAGTCCAAAGGAAAAACATTATCCTGATTTAGCAGGTTCAAATCAATTGTTAATGCTAAAAACTTATTCTTCTTATTCAATACTACTCAATTTTTTCTCTAAGGCGCCAAGCTTTACCATATAATCATCCAAGCGTCGAAACCGTGCCGCGTTACGACGCCAACGATGATGTTCATGCACTAGAGTACCGGATGAATAAATCCCAGGTTTGGCAATCGATTTGCTGACTGTAGACATTCCGGTAATCACTACGTCATCCACCAAGTGTACATGAGCAGCAAGGCAACTCGCGCCGCCAATAATACAATCAGCACCTATTTGTGCATAGGCACCTATAGCAGCGCATCCTGCAATAATTGTATTCTTACCAACCAATACGTCATGAGCAACCTGAACCAAATTATCAATACAAACCCCTTCTCCCAAATAAGTATCACTTAATGAACCGCGATCAATGACAGTATTCGAGCCTATATGTACTTGATTTTCGATAACAACAGCACCTGCATTAAAGCCTGGTTGCCAGTGTCCCTGCTGTTTTAAATAATTAAATGGAGAAGCACCAATGACACAGCCAGAATTTATGATTATTTGAGCACCCAGCTGACATCCTGAATGAATCACTACCTCATGCCCAATTTGACTGTTTTTACCAATTCGTACGGAAGATTCAATGACACTATTCGCTCCAACAGTCACTCCATCAGCCAATTGTACATTAGCCCCAATGACGCTATATGCCCCGATTGATACACCGTGGCCTAACTGAGCAGATTGATGAACCATAGCTGTGGGATCCATACCCGAAACTGCGGGCAGAGGAGCCGATAAAAGCTGGGCAGCATGCATCATTGCTTGTGAAGGATGAGCGACAACAATACAGTTTCCTGGACATAAATGGCGATGTTCTGATTTGAGCAGCACCGCACCAGCTAAAGTGGTACCCAGAATTGGGAGTAACGCCGAATTATCGTAATAAGCAACATCCTTTGATGTAGCTCGAGCAAGAGAGGCATAACAAAAAATGGCGTGATTGGCATTTCCATGCCACACGCCACCTAAATGATTAGCTAATTCTGCTAATGTCAGCAATTTTATATCGCCGCTTAGTTAATTGCTTTTACAACTTTATCAGTTACATCAAGAGTAGTTGCACTGAAAGGAGCTGCATCTTTTTGTACAATAAGATCGTACTTATCATCTTTAGCAACTTTTGCAATTGCTGCACGGACTTTAGCATACAATGCTTCCATGGCTTCATTGTTTGCAGTGCTTAATTCTTGTTGATATTGCTGACCATCACGCTCAAATTGTTGTTGTGCACTCACAATTTTCTTTTCCATCTCTTTCTTTTGAGCGGCGCTCAGAATCGCGCTATCACGCTTAAATTTTTCCATGTCCGCTTTAATGCCAGCTTCAACAGCAACCAGCTTATCGCGACGTGGCTTAAACTCTTTCTCTAATTTTTTTTGGATTTCTTTGATTTGACTGGAAGTCTGCATGATTTTTTGCAGATCAACTACGCCAATTTTTGCTGCATCAGCAAATACACTTGTGCCAAATATGCTGAAAACAAAGGCCGCTAAGACCAGACCTAACCGCTTCATAACTAATCTCCCAAAATTAAAGAGCATGATGCTAGCACAATTCGCAATAGGTTGCGATATGTACAGCATGATTTTCGATAATTTTGTAACAAATAATATGCTCCGTCTTTTCTCCCAAATCAGGGAGAAAAGAAAGAAAATTATCAGTTAAAATCCTGAAGATAGAGCAAATTGGAAGAATTGCTTTTGATCGAAAGGTTGAGGATTCAATGCCTTAGCCAAGCTAAATGCTAACGGACCGAATGGAGAACGCCATTCAAGTGAAAGACCTGCCGAATATCTTATGGGGCCTTCATATTTACCAGTCAAAGTAGGTAAGGTATTCACCGCAAATACGTTACCCGCATCCACAAAGGCAGTTGTTCTCACATTATCTCGACTTAAAGGATAAGGCAATATAATTCCCGCCGTTCCGCTGAGTAATAAGTTACCCCCTACAGAATTACGGTAGTTATCCAATGGTCCTAAAGAGAAGCTGTCATATCCACGTACCTGGCCTGGCTGTGCTATACCCCCTGCATAGTAGTTTTCAAAGAATGGCAGTCCTTTATTGTTAAAAGAATTTCCATAACCTGCAAAACCTTGTAAGGAGAAGATCCATCCTCTTGTTATCGGTTGGTACAGACGCGCTTGATAAGAGCCTTTAAAGTAAGACAACGAATCTGAAGTCGCAGGTAAGGCGATCACACCCGAAATTTGCTGGTTAATCCCTCTTGTAGGATAAGGAAACTGATCATAGCTGTTCCTACTCCAACCTGTAGATAAACGAATTTCCTGGAAATGGGTTCCATACATCTGCACAAAATTCTGAATGGGTACTACATAACCAACACTCTTAATTTCGACATCTTGATATCCAAAGCCCAATTGCCATCTACTGGTTTCCCCTAGGGGAATACTGTAATTTACATCACCACCAAAACGGTTGGAGTTGTAAGTACTGACATTAAGGTTTCTCGGATCAACACGGGCATAATAAAGATTTAAGCCACGTCCTATACCTGTATCGGTATAAAAGGGATTATAATAGTTAACTGTATAGTCCTGTCCCCATTTACTCGCAGTAAATGCAGCCCCCATAGAACGTCCAGTACCCATAAAATTATGTTGATTTACTGAAGCATTTAATTGATAACCATTAGTACCGTAACCAATCGAAGCACTTGCTTCTGCTGAAGGTGCTTCTTCTACGTTAACATCCAAATCCACTTGGTTATTTGCTTCTGGCACAGGATTAGTCTTTACATCAACATTTTTTAAATAACCTAATAAGCGTAATTGCCGTTCAGATTCTTTAATATTATGCAGCGATAAAAGTCCTCCCTCATCCTGACGAATGACACTCCGTAAGACATAATCACTGGTTTTGGTATTACCATGAAACTTGATGCGACGAACATAAACATGGCGGCCAGGCTGGACAATAAATGCAATAAATACAGTTTTATTATTCTCGTCTATCTGTGGATCAGCATTAATTGCTGGGAAACCATAACCTATATCCCCTAAAGCCAAACCTATAGCAGAGATTGAATCAGTCACTTTTTTACGGGAAAAAACAGCACCTTTTTTGACTTGGATTAAGGAATTAATTTTCTCCTGAGGCAATATCGGCTTCCCTACCACTTTATAGCCTGAAAAATGATATTGAGGCCCCTCTTCGATATGAACATTGATATAAACGTCTTTTCTGTCAGGCGACAATAATACTTGCGAGGAGATAATTTTAAACTTCAAATAACCTCTATCCAGGTAAAAAGAACGCAATGCTTCTAAAGATGCATCCATACCTGACTTAGAATACTGATCTTTTTTAGTAAAATAGGTAAAGATACCCGATTTGGAGAGAGTAAACTCGGGTAATAATTCATTGGTAGTAAAATCGTGATTACCGATTATTTTGATTTGTTTAATGCGGGAGACGCGCCCCTCAGAAATAGTAATGGTAATACCAACCCTATTATCGGTTAAAGGGCTAACTCGAGTTTCGATACGCGCGTTATATTTCCCTCTCGCGTTATAGGCTTGTTTCAACTCCTTTTCTAAACGCTCCAAAGTAGATGTTTGGAAAACACGGCCTTTGACTAAACCCATTTCTTTAAGGAAGTCTTTCATCTTGTCACTAGGAATTTCTTTATTCCCGACAACACTAATAGAACCTATAGTTGCTCTTTCGACGACATTGACAATTAACGTGTTACCTTGACGCTCTAATGAAACAGACTGAAAAAAACCGGTATCATACAGGGTGCGAATAATCTCAGCAGTTGATTCAGGGCCAATCTCTTCTCCAACCTGGACAGGTATATAATTGAGTACTGTTCCAGTTGAGACACGTTGCAAGCCGGTCACTTTAATCCCGCGAACGACGAAAGTATCTGCTGCAATTGTTTGTGAAGACCAGGCTATGAGCGAGGAACAACAAACACCTAATATAAACTTACTACTGATTTTTTTCATTATTATTTTACGCCCAGTACTACGTGTACTATTAACTCTCAAATTTGGTACACTGAAAATTGAAACACTTTTTATAGGAAGTAGAAACTACTGTCAAGTTTTTGTTCCCTGACTTTGCCAATACTTTGCGATTAATGACTTGATTCCTGGTTCCAAGAATCCCAAAATGCTATTTAACCTATGTCTTTATCGTCTCAGGACAAAAGATCAAGTCGACCTAAAATCTAGATTTACGAAGTTTTTCGAATATTATCCCGCAAGTCTTGATAAATCATTAGACAACGCGATAAACATTAGAGCTGCTAAGAGCAATAAACCTAAATAGGCTCCTGCTGATTTTAAACCATCAGATAAAGGTTTACGTCGAATTGCTTCCAAAAGATAATACATCAAGTGACCGCCATCCAGCATCGGAATAGGTAATAAATTTAATGCACCTAAACTAATACTGACCAAAGCGAGAAAAAAGAGATAAGTTGTTAACCCGCTACGCCCTGAATCACCCGCCCCCTGTGCGATACCCACTGGACCACTAATACTATTTAATCCCAATTTTCCCGTTACTAATCGCCCCATTAAAGTAAATGTAGTGCCAGTAAGTTGTACCGTTTGTCTTAATGCAGTACCCACAGCAGTTAAGGGATCTTCTCTCTCCAATCGTAACCAATGTGCTGGCCATTTTACTTTTTGTGAGCGAACTCCCAAAAAACCTTCAATTTTATCCTTATTTTTCTGACTGCCAGTTTGTACAACAACATTTTGAATACTGCCGTTTCTTTTAATTGATAAAGTTAATTGTTGATTAGGACGAGTTTGTACGTAATCCACTAAAAACAACCAATCATCAAAAGGTTTTCCATCAACACTTAATATTTTATCGCCATTCTCAAGACCTGCTTTCGCCGCCGGAGAATCTGGGACTACCTCACCCACAACAGGGGGGATTGAAGGAATAAACGGTTGTATTCCAAGACTTTCAAGCGGATCAGGCTTTTTGCTGTCTAGTTGCCAATTGGCCAAGGGCAAAAATACCTGCCGTTCCTTTCCATTAACCAAAGATTTTATTGTTAACTGAATTGTTTCTTGAGAACCAACAAGAGGCATGAGCGCATACTGGAAATCTCGCCAACTGTTTATCTTGGTATGATTCAATGCAATAATTTCTTCTTTTGCATTGAGTCCAGCATGTGCGGCGATACTATTGGGTTTTACTGATTCGATCATCGGGGCTAATGATTGCATCCCAATAATCAAGACCAGCCATAACGCAACAAAAGCAAAAATAAAATTGAAAAAAGGCCCTGCTAGTACGATTGCAGCTCTTTTCCACAGAGATTGATTATTAAAAGCTAAATGGCGCTCTTTTTCGTCTACATCTCCCTCGGATTCATCAAGCATTTTGACATAGCCGCCCAGAGGAAATAACGACCAGGCATACTCTGTGCCTTTTTTGTCACGCCAACGCGCTAAGATAGGACCAAAACCAAAAGAAAAGCGTAGGACTTTAACGCCACACCAACGCGCTACTTGAAAATGACCATACTCATGTACCGTAACCAACAAGACCAACGCCAAAAGAAAATACAGCAATGTTGAAAGCATAGTTCTATCCTAAATGAAGTAATCCTCAAGAATTACAATTCAAATTCTCCGAGACCTAAGTAAAAAGTGCTTTCTTGCCATGCACATTTGCGACAAGCATCCTGATTATCGATTTGTTACAGCTCAGACAATAGGGCCGCCTGCGAGTATTACCAAGTTAGTCCAAAATAGAACAAAGGCAACGCTGCAATCAAACTATCCAAACGGTCTAAAATACCGCCATGTCCCGGAATAAGAGCGCCTGTATCTTTTAAATGGCAACGACGCTTTAATATACTAATAAATAAATCACCAAAGATTGCAATAATTATAGTACATAAGGCTAAAACGAACCAATGAACCGCAGCAACCGGTTTAAAATAACTATATCCAATCCAAGCGATGAGCATAGACAGAATAATCCCGCCAATAACCCCCTCCCAAGATTTTCCAGGACTGACTTGAGGAATTAATTTATGTTTGCCCATCAGTTTTCCGCTAAGATAAGCCCCTGTATCTGAAACCCAAATTAAAAACAGCAAATAAACGAGCTGCGCTTTGCCATTAGGCAAGTGATATAAATGAATTAGACTTTGTACGAATAGCGGTAGGAGTAAAAAACAAACAATCGCTACGACAGCAGGATAACCCCAATATTTCTGTGAGCCAGGAAAACTGAGGATGGCCAGTACATTCAAACCCCAAATAATTAAGCCAACATCCAACCAGTAATAAAAGAAAGCACCACAAGCCCACAAACCCACAAGCATAATTGCAATAAACCCGGCTTGGAGACTCCAATGGTGCAATGGAATTAATTGCCAACACTCTCTGCATGCAGCAAGAAAAACAAGCAAAACAATTCCTGCCAAAAGCCACTGATTACCATAAAAAATAAGCCATAAAACCAAGGGCACTAAAATCAGTGTTGTAATTAAGCGTTGGAAAAACATAATGTCGCCCTTATTATTGAGAGTATGCAATTCTACCTCAGCCAAACCAGTGACTTTCTGCACTCGGATACCCACACTACCCATCATTTGGAGCATAGCGAGGGATGACGAGATTCTGTATTCCAAAATCAGGCCATGTGGCTCAAGTTAGTAAACTGTATATGATCCCTATTGTTGATTAAGAAAGTTGTCCGAATCTTCTCTTCCTCTTATTAAAAGAAGCTAAAGCCAATTCAAGCTCATATTCACCAAAATCTGGCCAATGTACCTCACTAAAATAAAGCTCTGTATAGGCAAGCTGCCAAAGGAAAAAATTACTAATCCGTAACTCACCACTTGTACGAATAAATAAATCAGGGTCAGGTAATCCCTCTGTATCCAGATAATGGGCAAAATTGACTTCATTTATATCTTCTATTGCCAATTCACCATTTAAAACTGCCTTGGCTACCTTTTTTGCAGCGTTTACCAGGTCCCACTTACCCCCATAATTAACAACTACATTCAAAATTAATTGCTCATTATTCGCGGTTAAAAGCTCTGCTTCCCGCATTTGTTGTTGCAACACTGGTGAGAGCAAACTACGGTCTCCCGTAAATCGCATGCGGATTCCATGCTGATTTAACTCAGCAAGTTCCTTTCTTAAGGACTCCAGGAATAACTCCATCAAAAAATTAACTTCATCAGCAGGTCGAAACCAATTCTCCGAGCTGAATGCAAATAAACTAAGGCAAGGAATTCCCTTGGTCATACAGCAGCGAATCATTTTCTTCACAGACTCAACACCTGCTTTATGGCCTTCAATACGTGGAAGTCCCCTACTTTCAGCCCAACGACCGTTTCCATCCATAATAATGGCAACATGCTGAGGAATTTTTTGTTCCAAAACTACTCTTCCCAATCAAATAAATGGTGCATAGTCTAACCTTTTTAATACAAAAATGTCACTACTGAAGCAAGGAGACTCAATAGACATTCAAAAGATTTCTATCAAAACAGTTGTCAAAAAATTTAATTTATACCATTCGCCCTATCATTTTCGGAAATGAAGACAAGCACTTATGAACGAAGATTATTCAAGAGACATGGTTAATTTAAACATCAGCTCTGCTTCTTCATGATGTTTTATTGAGGTTTTAGAAACACGCGCTCTTCTTGACCTGAGCTGGTTCTTTGTTGTTTCTCAACTCCTTGTTTGCCTGTTTTTGTTTCTTGTTGCTTATCAACTTTTTGCTTACTTGTTTTCGGCTTTTGTTGCTCATCAACTTCTTGTGCAGCCGTTGTTCCTTTAACCAACATTCGATAAGCCTCTGGATCTTGTGAGAACAGAGTAAGCTGTCGCAGCATACTTAGTGTGGGATAGTTACCTATAATTTTTTCATAAGCTTTATCAGGCATGACTTCTGAATCGTTGGTACGCCCCTGTAACAGCAAGGATGCCCACTCTTGGTTTATAACACCCCATTGCTTCAATATTTCATCAGCATTTTTTAATCGATATCCGATTTTAAAAAGAGAGTTATTTTGTGGTGCTACACTGAGATATAAATTACCTATAAAAAAAAGTGCAAGCAATCGTGTTTCTTTAAAATTATGCGCTTCGGCACCCAGCACTGAGGGCACCATGAGCTTAAATATTAGAAAACTATAATCGATATTGCTAATAACAAATCGTGCATTCCAGCTTATATATAAATCTTGCCAAAATTTATCAATTTTAAACTCTGAGACCACCTTAGGGTCACTATTGATAGCCAGACCTGGAATCAATGGATAGTCATCTGTATGTTGCATCCGCACCTCAACCCCTTCAGGAAGAATATGCTTTTTGTGTTTTGCTGCAGTACGATAATTTAATTGTTCCATCAAGCCAATTAAGCCTAATCCTGACTTTGAGTTCTCTTTGCCACCACGCTCTTCATATCTTGGGCTAACCACATCAGTGCGACATGCTTCTATGATATTAATGGCCATAGGTGCAATTGAGATGGTTCGTTCATCAGTGTTAGGGACAATAATCGATGATGCATTCCAACTGGATAAATGGTATTTTTCGATAAATTGCTTTACATCCTCTTCAGTTATTTTTAATTTATCGCTCATTTGCCGTTGAAAAAGTATTTGCAAAAAGCCAGGCTCAATAGAAATGAGTTTCAAACGTTCAAATAAAGGGGTATCCCATGGGGTACCGAATAAAAAGTTTGTCCAGGTATTACCTTTATTAAATGGATTGTTGCGCTGATTCAGAATATGTTTGAAGGTATCTTCAGCAAATTGGCTGCTATTGCTTAATGTGGCAACAAAAGATTCAAGCAGACACAAAAGATGGAGCTGAACAAGAAGAATATCTTCTGATTGTTTAATTTCTTCGTGGGAAATTAATTGATTGTCTTCAATGTAGGCTAAGAGAGTGCAGATTCCATCATTATTCAATGCATATTCTTTAAATGCATTAATCAGTTCCGTCAAATCAATTCTCTCTGAGGTAAGTTTTTTTATGAAAAGATTAAATGCTCCATCTTTGGTATCTAGGTCATCGAGTTTTAGGAGATGTAACAAGTGTTTCATTAGAATAGGACTGGTTTTTAGATCTAATTTTGAATAATGAACTACTTTATCTAAAAATTTAGCAGCCAATTGCCGAGTATTGCTCCCTTCATTTGGGATATTTTGACATGAAGAGGAAGATGAGGACGTGTTTTCCTGAGCGATACTCGGTTTAAAAAATTTAGGACCTGAATTTATAGGCATGTTGCACCGTTCCTCAAGGTTTGAATTGTCTATCCCGATTAAATTTAGCTCGCCTCAGCCTGAACAACCCAAAGTCAATCTGGCCACATTTTAAATCATGATTATTAAGAAATTATTAATTTATTACTCAGAGCGAAGAAAAGGTTATGTTGAATGGCTCCGAGTTCAAAACTTTGCTGCATGAATAAATTTCGAAATACCCATTAAGTAAGGTATAATTTTCCCACCCAATTGGGATTGTGTTCCACGGAGAATTGCATGCAAAAAAAAACACCCTTGTTGCTCATGATCTTAGACGGCTGGGGATATAACAAAAATAATAAATATAATGCGATCGCCCAAGCAAATACACCACAATGGGATGAATGGTGGAACAATTGCCCGCATATTCTTTTGCACGCTTCCGGGTATGCTGTTGGTTTACCTGATGAGCAAATGGGTAATTCCGAAGTAGGGCATATGCATATAGGTGCAGGACGAGTGATCCAACAAGACTTCACTCGCATCAACCAAAGCATCAACAATGGAGAGTTCGCCAACAACCCTCTTTTTCATGAGGTAATAACCACCCTACAGAAAAAAAATAAGTCACTGCATATTATGGGTTTGTTTTCTCCGGGGGGAGTACACAGCCACGAACAACACCTATTTGCCTTACTTAATTTATGTGCGCAACAACAATTCACTTCGGTATATTTACACTTATTTTTAGATGGCCGGGATACACCGCCACAAAGTGCCTTAGATAGCTTAGAGCGACTCAATAACCAATTAAAAAGACATCCAGTGGCTCAAATTTGCTCCATTAGTGGGCGCTATTATGCAATGGACAGAGACAATCGTTGGGAGAGAATAGAACCAGTCTATACGTTACTGACACAAGGCCACAGCCCGCATCATTTTCAAGATGCCGAAGCAGCAATCAAGTCTTATTATCAACAAAATCTGTCTGATGAGTTCATACCTCCTACCCTTATAGGTGAAAAAAAAGCAATAGAAGATGGCGATGCTGTTTTGTTCTATAACTTTCGTGCCGACAGAGCCCGACAATTAACCACCGCTTTTATTGATCCAACATTTAAAAAATTCAACCGCATGGTGCAACCGCAATTATCCTATTTTGTCAGCATGACCCAATATGATAAAAATCTGCCAACTTCCCAGGCCTTTCCACCGATTCCTTTAAATAATACCTTAGGTGAAGTTCTTGCAGAGCACGGGTTAAGTCAATTACGCATTGCAGAAACAGAAAAATATGCCCATGTAACCTTTTTCTTCAATGGTGGGAACGAAAATGTTTTTTCGAATGAAGAGAGAATTCTCATTCCTTCACCTAAAGTCGCCACCTATGATTTACAACCAGAAATGAGCGCTCCCCAATTAACAGAAAGTTTGGTCGAAGCCATTAACAGTGAAGCCTATGACGTCATTATTTGCAATTATGCCAATGCCGACATGGTAGGACATAGTGGGAATTTTCAGGCTACAATTCGTGCCATAGAATGCCTTGATCAATGCATGAGCAAAGTGTGGCATGCACTAGCCCAACAAGAGGGCAAACTCCTCATAACAGCGGATCATGGAAATGCTGAAGAAATGTTTGACGAAACAACACATCAAGCACATACTGCTCATACCAGTGAACCTGTACCCCTAGTATATGTAGGGGGGCATTGGCATTTCACCCGAAGTGAAGGAAGCTTAATTGATATCGCACCAACCATGTTGGCCTTGCTTGGTATTACTCCTCCAGCGGAAATGACAGGACATCAATTGTTAGAAAAAGATACTCATGAATAAACGGAATTATTTAATTTCTCATAACTTATGTCAGTCAAATGCTAAAAATTCCCCTTTTTATCATTTGATAGCTACGAAGCAAAAACAAAAACCCACTCGATGGATTAAGCAACAATCGAGTGCTCTCGCTTTTAGTGGATTATTCTTTGGTATGTTGTTTTGCTTTGGAGTTTATGCAGAATCTTCTACCGTACTCCAAACACAAAATAAGTTAAAACAATTAGATGCGCAAATTAACAGCCTCCAAAAAACGTTAAACTCTGCTCACGACAAACGCGGTATTTTAAATAAAGAATTATCAGAGACTGAAAAGCAAATCGGTGAAGGGATTCGCAAACTCCGCTCCATTCAAGAAGATATCAAGAACAAAGAAAATAAAATTACTGACTTGCAAAAACAAGTAAACGATTTAAATCAACAACTTATTACTCAGCAACAATTATTAGCGAATCACGTACGTGCACGCTATCAAATGGGTGAGTATCAATCACTTAAATTACTGCTCAATCAAGATGATCCAAATAAGGTCAGTCGGATTTTAACCTATTACCAATATATCGTTAAGTCACGACAACTATTGATTGAAAAAATAGATAAAACTCGCGCACGTCTAAGTGAGAGCAAAGAAAAACTTCGTGAAGAACTTCATGCGAACAGGCAACTTAAAACGGAGCTTACTCAGCATCAAGAACGACTGCAACAAAATAAAAGTTATCATACGACCTTAATTCAATCGTTGAATCATGAAATTCAAGACAAACAAAACAGGTTGAGAGAGGTACGAAAAAATAAAGAGAATTTGGCCCGTTTGCTGAAGTCATTAGCCCAACAAAGCATTACTCAAAAGGACAAACCGTTTCATCCAACAAGCAGTCCATTTAGCCAAATGCGCAAAAAATTGCCGCTCCCAGTCCAGAGCCAGAGCCGATCCTTACGCAAAATGAATCAAGGAGTGACATTTTTTGCCGAGGAAGGAGACGTAGTTACTGCCGTTTATCCTGGAAAAGTAGTATTTAGCGACTGGCTGAAGGGATATGGATTATTGATTATTATTGATCACGGACAAGGTTTTATGACTTTATATGCTCACAATCAATCCCTATTCAAAAGCAAAGGTCAGTATGTACGTCAAAATGAACAAATTGCAAGTGTTGGTCATAGCGGCGGAATTAAACAAAACGGTCTATACTTTGAAATAAGACTAAGGGGAAAGGCAATTCCACCACTTAATTGGTTATCCTAAGTGAACCCTGGCACCTTAATTGCATTTCAATAATTATAATAAAAGAAGATGGCTTATGTTGTAGCCTTGCATCTGAGGAGATCGCTATGTTAATAAGAAAACTGTATCCCTGCACGCTTGCGATAGTGTACGCTGTTACTCTTATGTTACCTCTGACTGGCTTTGCAGATGATGAGGCAAATAATTCTACAAACTCCAATGCGACTTCTAAAGCAGTTCCTTTAGAAGATGTTCAACGATTTTCCAATGCTATCGGTGAGATTAAAAAATATTACGTTAAACCTGTCGATGATAAAGAACTCTTCGATAACGCCATTCGGGGCATGCTCAATGGTCTTGATCCTCACTCCAGCTATCTGGATGAAGAAGAATTTAAAGAGCTGCAAACCTCAACGAGTGGTGAATTTGGTGGGTTAGGATTGGAAGTGACCATGGAAGACGGCGTTGTAAAAGTGGTTACTCCTCTGGTGGATACCCCAGCATTTAAAGCAGGCATTAAATCCGGAGACTATATTATTAAATTAGGTAAAGAGTCTGTCCAAGGTCTCTCACTTAAAGATGCCGTCAACTTAATGCGCGGTAAAGCTGGTAGCACCATCCAGTTGACTGTATTGCGCAAAGGAGTTAACAAAGCACTTACTTTTGATTTGGTACGTGAAGTGATTCAAATTAAGAGTGTACAAAGTAAATTACTCGCTCCAGGCTATGGTTACATCCGTTTAACTCAATTCCAGGCCTTAACTGGAAAAGACATGCTGCAGGCCATCGATCGACTAAAACAACAATCTGGCGGAGACTTAAAAGGTCTCGTACTGGATTTACGTAACAACCCTGGAGGCTTGCTTGATTCAGCCATTCAAGTTTCTGATGCGTTCCTTGGTAAAGACAAATCAGGCAAACCCGAAACCATCGTTTCAACGAAAGGACGTTTACCTGGTTCAGATTTTACTGCCTTATCCAAAGGTATCGATGTTTTGCATAATGCACCAATGGTTGTATTAATCAATAATGGTTCAGCATCTGCCGCTGAAATTGTAGCTGGTGCGCTCAAAGACAATAAACGAGCCGTTATTTTAGGTACAACGAGTTTTGGTAAAGGTTCAGTGCAAACCGTATTACCCCTGGATGACAAAACCGGGATTAAATTAACTACTGCTCTTTATTACACTCCTTCAGGAACTTCAATTCAAGCTAAGGGTATTGTACCTGATATCGTAGTCAATGAGATGGAGATTCCTAAGACTGCTGCTAAACCCTCTGATCTGACTGGATTTAGTGAAGCCAATCTTAATGGCCACTTGATTAATAAGAACAATGAGGAAAATAAAGCGAAAACGGCTAAAGCTCAAATAGACGATTTAATGCATAACGACTATCAACTTTATGCTGCTTTGACTGTCTTGGAAGGTATGTCTTTAGCAAATAGATAATTACCGTCTATAAACGAAGAGGAGCCAAGAAGTTAGATTGTAATCAGACCTTCTTAGGCTCCTCTTCTTTTACTTAAAACCTTTTAATTACAGTAGCCCTGTAGTTCGCAACCGGAAATGAAGCGCTCTGAAGCTTAAGTGGCATCAATTATCGTACTATAAATCCTGGTTACATCATTTTGGCGGTAAATAGGAAACCACCGTCTTAGAGAGGTCGTTCGTTAATGGTGTGTTGGCCCTGACCCCATCAGCAGTAGCACGATTATCGACGCAAAATAAGCCAAAAGTCATCAATCTGGAGTGTTGTTTCTCAACCTGTTTGCTTGGTACAACAGAGCCAGCTGCTTTCTCTTGCTCAGGATCACTATCTCTCCAGTTAATGTGCAAAATGGGTTGTTTTGTAGTCCAATAAAAAATACTTTGAAAATGTTCAATGATTCTTGTATTCCACAGATCAGCACCGTAATGACCACTCCATTCGGTACTGACAAACATATTATTTAAAAATGCAATTTTGCCACCGACCATTGTAGCTCGTCTTAAGGCGCTCCCTGAAGAACCAGGAATATACAGGGAATCAGCAATGCCATCGTGTCCATGTGGGTTGAGTTTTTTACTAAATGTTATTCCAATAAAACCCGTCGTATGATCAAATACAAAATCAATAAAACCAAGCCCTTTTCCTTCAGTTATACCTAAACTCAAGGCTTTGAAATCTACAGCTTGCTTAGAAGATCTACTCCTTATCATACCCAAGGGATAACCAAAACGCTCACCTAAGATGATTGAGATTACCCCTTTTTTATTACCCAGATGAGTGTTTGCAACCACTTGCTTTAGAAGATCATCTTTACTTTGCATACAACCTCCTCTTCTCCATGAAAAGAATGTCTACACTATGATTTAATTTTATACCGCCCATGTTAAGGCAAGATTAAGAAAATTAAGTGAGAGAGGTTGCAAGCCAATATCCCGGTTGCAAGCAACCGGGAATGAAGGGAGCTTTATTCAGGCGGTAAGAATCTGCTTTTTATAAGAAACACCATTTTTATCTAGGTCAAATGTACCCATTACCCCCGTCCCTGATTCGAGAGCTAAAAGATGTGTTGCAACCGCTTGAGATGAAAAATCAGAATGAGTCTTCATCGCCAGCTGGGCACTACTATGAATCAAATGGAATATATCAAACGCATATCCTGCTTCACTGACAGGGTGACTGAAATATTCCTGCTTAAATTGAGCAATAAATTCTGGTTTCACCGAGTGAGTCAAAACAGCAGCTTGTTTGTGATTGGGACTTTGGGTTAAGAAATTATTTTTTCCATCAGCAATGATTGAATCATCAGTCAAACAAAAATGAATGAGCTTATTTTTTTTTGCTAAAGGTGCGACTAAAGCGCCACTTTCTGTACCTTCAGTTACCAAAACATTAATGTGGTGTGCATCAATAAATTTTTGCACGGTTTTTGCTGCATTCGCTGAATTCGGCATTTGATCTAAGGTATAAAATTCGTAATGAATGTCAGAAGATTTTAATTGATCACGTGCGATTTCCATTGCCCCCAACATATTCCTGCCAATAAAAGCAGATTCGTTAGAAAAAGGGGCATAAATACCAACATTGATTGTCATTTTGGTTTTATTAGTAGCATTACTTATGTCAGATGCTGCCTCACAAAATCCTACTGCCATTAGCGATAAGAAAAAAGCACCTAAAATAGCATACAATTTTGATAAAAAAAGTTTCATATTCATCATCCTCATTGATTTAGACTCAATTGCTAATACCTTCAAAAGAGTGCCGGTTCCTTTCCTATGCCTACTTGTCTCATTGCCATCAGCCTCCCTTCTCCCCACAAGGGGAGAAGGTGCCCTTTAGGGCAGATGTGGGTATTGAGTTCCCTCACCCCGACCCCTCTCCCACGAGTGGGAGAGGGGATTCTTTATCTTTTAAGGACAACGCTTACTTGCCCTCTCACTTTCCCACTCAGGATAAACAGAACACAGTTTGGAGTGAGAAATGATATGCTGGCTTTTAGAAACTGTAAATTCATTTTGCTATGAATAGAATCTAAATACAATGGTTGGGATTTAATAATAATTATGCGATAATCTTCACAAACTGATATTTTTTAGATTACAATGAATTATATTAAATCAACTTTCTTCCTGTTCACCCTGCTTTTTATCACTGCTACTCAAGCTAATGTTCAATCTTATTTTGATCAAATAAAAAGTGATCCGAATTCTTTATATACATTCTTCAAAACCATGCCTAAAGGTGGAGAATTACATTATCATTTATCTGGAGGTGCCTACCCAGAAGTCATGTTGGAACTGACATCTAAAGATAATTATTGCTTGAATACCAGCAATTGGACGGCCAGTAAAAATCCATCTGTTTGTAAAGGTGTAGAGACAAAAGATTTGTTTAATCATCCTGAACTTTATGCAAGCACTGTAAGAAGCTGGTCTATGAAAGATTTTGTGCCAGGGAAGGAATCAGGCCACGATCATTTTTTCAACTCATTCTATAAGTTCAATGCCATAGTTGCAGATCATCAGCCCGAACTCCTTGCATCAGTCATGCAAACCGCAGCACTACAAAATGAACGCTATATGGAAGTGATGATCTTGCCTGATAATGCCCATTCAGTCAGTTTTGGCGATAAGCTCAAGAACACTACTTCATTTAGCCAAAAAAGAAAGGTTCTCTTGGAAAACCAAGACTTTCAAAATAATGTCAATTACACTGTAGTCGAATCAAATCGTATTTTGCAACAAGCACGCCAAGAGCTGGGTTGCGATACCAATCCAGAAAAAAAAGCCTGCCAAATTAAAATTAAATTTTTATACTATTCCCTGCGAGAACAATCTCTAGATAACTTGTTTGCACAGACACTTAATGCGTTTGAAGCTGTTGATCAATCCATACGAAGTAAGGGCGCTCTTGTTGGTGTTAATTTAGTCCAGCCTGAAGACGGGATGATCTCTTTACGAGACTATCGCAAACAAATGCAAATATACCAATACCTACACAAGCTATACCCTGAAGTCAATATTGCATTACATGCTGGAGAGTTAACTCAAGAAATTGTTACCCCGGAAGATTTAGATTACCACATTCGAGATGCACTCCTCACTGGCCAAGCCCAAAGAATTGGGCATGGAGTAGATATTGCTCATGAAAATAAGGCAAAGAGCACCTTGGACTACATGGCAAAACATCACAAAGCAGTAGAAATTAATCTCATCAGCAATCTTAAAATATTAAAAATCTCGGGTTCAAACCATCCGCTTAATTTTTATCTTAAACATGAGGTTCCAGTTGTCTTGTCTACGGATGATGAAGGGATATTGCGAACTAACCTGACGCAACAATATGTAGAAGCTGCATTGAATCATGGGCTGGATTATCCCACCTTAAAACAAATCAATAGGAATGCGCTCACCTATTCATTTTTACCGGGTAAAAGCATATGGTCTGCGCCTGAAAAGGCCCTACTAATTGACGATTGCCAAGACCTGGAAAGCCAAAGTTGCCAACTATTTATCAAAACGAGTGAGAAAGCCCAATTACAATGGGAGTTGGAACAAAAACTTCATGCATTTGAAAATCAATTTTAGTGTGTCACTGGAGCGTAGGTCGGGCCTTTTTGGCCCAAGAATTCCACAGAAACTAAATTCCACAGCAAATTATGTAGGTCAGGCCCTTGGTGCGACAATTACTTGAGCGTTTCGCTTAAATTAATTTATGAGTAAGTTTTGAGCAATAAAAGATTTAGGTCAGATCGGTACCGACATCAGGCCAGCCAGAAAAAATTATATTGTCGGGCCAAGGGCCCGACCTACTTCTGTTACCAATTTACTCTCGGATATTTGGTAACACTAATTGAAATCAAGATTTAAAAGGATTACGTAAAATAATTGTCGAATCGCGCTCTGGTCCAGTTGATAATAAGTCAATTGGAACATTCAGCAGATTCTCTATTCGTTTTAAATAAGCCAAAGCATTGGCAGGCAAGTCGCTCATATTCGTGACATCAGCAGTAGACTCTTGCCAACCAGGCATTTCTTCATAAACCGGCTCTAAACCTTGGAAGTCAGCAGCTGCTTGAGGAGGACGAGAGATTAAATTACCCTGTGCATCTTTATAGGCAACAGCAATACGTAACACATCTAATTTATCCAAAACATCCAGCTTTGTGATGCATAATCCCGTGATACTATTTAACTCAATGGAACGCTTTAACAAAACTGCATCAAACCAGCCACAACGTCTTGGTCTTCCAGTAACCGCACCAAACTCCTGGCCACGCTCAGCAATTTGTTTACCCACTTCATCAAAGAGTTCTGTTGGGAAAGGTCCTCCCCCAACACGAGTAGTATAAGCTTTGGTGATTCCTAACACATAGTCAAGGTATTTTGGACCAAATCCTGCACCATTAACTACCGAACCAACACACGTGTTTGATGAAGTTACAAAAGGATATGTTCCATGGTCAATGTCTAGATAAACCCCTTGGGCTCCCTCAAATAAAATATTATCGCCCCGCTCCCGATGCTCATGCAAACAAGCAGAAACGTCACAAACCATGGGACGTAATTCTTCAGCCCATTGCATCGCTGAATCTAATAAAGGTTCAAAAGCTACAGCAGGTTGCTTGAAATATTGCGTCAAAAGAAAATTATAATAATCTAAAAGATCCGCTAATTTTGCTGCAAAGCGTTCAGGATGAAATAAGTCACTGACTTTTAATGCACGGCGGGCAATCTTGTCCTCATAAGCTGGGCCTATGCCACGTCCGGTAGTACCAATGGCCGAATTTCCCATATGTGTTTCACGCGCTTTATCCATGGCAACATGACAGGGAAGAATCAGTGGACAAGCCATACTGATACGTAAGCGGGAACGCACGTCAATTCCACTTTGTTCGAGTTCTTTAATCTCTCCCAATAGTGCATCGGGTGAGAGAACCACTCCATTAGCAATATAACAAGTCACATGGGGTCTCAGCATCCCGGAGGGAATAAGACGTAGAACCGTTTTCACTCCATTAATTTTTAATGTGTGGCCTGCATTATGGCCGCCTTGATAGCGGACAACAACCTGTGCATCTTGGGTTAATAAATCGACAATTTTACCTTTGCCTTCATCGCCCCACTGTGTTCCTAAAACAACAACGTTTTTACCCATGATCAACTCTTAAATTTACAAAATGCTATTCGCCACTCTAAATTGAGAACCTGAGAACTCAATTTCAACAAAATTTGTAACTCCACTCCTCTGCCTCAAGTCCCTACAGGTACATCTCAAATGAAAACATTCTACAAAATGCTCACATAGTCAGTATGCCTGCCATTCAAGAGTACTTTTTGATCAACCTGCCACAAATTATGTAGTGTTCTCCAAGATTTTGGTATAGAGGTGAATAGTTACCAAAACCCAACATTATAGTTACTTTTTAGCAGGTACACCATCATTTTTTGGTGTGGCTTGCTTAAAATAATCAAAAAATGCACTGCTTTGATCCAATACCAAAATATCTTTTCTGCTTTTAAAACTCCCTTCATAGGCAAGCAAGCTACGGTATAATGCAAAAAAATCCTTATTTTTACTGTAGGCATCTGTATAGATCGACGCCGCTTGTGCTTTCCCAATGGCTCGTACTTTTTGTGCATTACTGCGGGTTGTTGCTAACAAGACCATCACATCAGCGTCGGCCTTAGCTTTTATCTCTTCAGCAGCAGCTTGACCATCAGCACGGTGTTTATTCGCAATTTTTTGCATATCCGCCCGCATCCGTTGATAAATGGCGTTGCTGGTATTCGCTGGTAGTTCAATTCCTTTAATGCGTACATCAACCACGTTAATACCTAACCCGCCTGCTTGTTTTTGGGCTGCTTTACGCAACAACTCCATAACATCATCACGACCACCCGACACGACTTCAGGAATAGTACGTTTACCAAACTGCGCACGTAACAATGTATTTAATTGTTGCTCCAGTAGTGTTTCTGCCTTAAATTCATTGCCACCTGTGGATTTAAAATATTGAGCCAAATCGGTAATGTGCCATTTGACATAATAATCTACCATGACGTCCTTTTTTTCTTTAGTGACAATACGGGTCGACTTAATATCCATAGTTTGAATACGCGTATCAAAAATACGTACGTTTTCGATAAATGGTACTTTAAAATGCAATCCAGGATTCAATACTTTGACCTTATCAGTCAAGCCATCATTAACCAAACGGCCTAAACGTAAAAGAATTCCTTGTTGACCTTGTGTTATCGTAAATACACTGGTCACTAAAAATAGAAGTAGTAAAAAGATCAAAATGCCAAGGGTTCTACCCGTAGTTTTCATTGTTAATTTCTCCCTTGTCGATAAACAGGTCTGGTGAGCTCACGACCATCGACCAAGTTCTCTGTCTCATTGGATTCATCACTTTCCGCTTTGTTATTTTTTGCGGTATCAGTTGGAAAACCGGAGGACTTTCCAAATAACTTATCTAAAGGAAGATACAGCAAATTACCTGATTTACTATCGACTATGATCGTACTGCTCTTGCTGATAACTTTTTGCATTGTTTCCAAATACATGCGTTCTGCCATAACTTTTGGGGCAGCAGTGTATTGAGGAAGTAACGCTAAAAACTCAGAAACTTCCCCTTGGGCATTCAATACAAGCTGTTTGGAAAAAGCTTCAGCCTCTTGTTGGATCCGGCTCGCCTTCCCTTCTGCTATTGGAACAACTTTCGCGGCATAAGCAAGGGCTTGTTCTTTAAAGCGCTTTTCATCTTCTTGTGCTTTAATTGCATCGTCAAACGCATCTTGTACACTTTCAGGAGCACGTGCAGGCTGTGGTGCTACATTGACGATTAAAATACCTGTTTTATATAAATCCAGAGTTTTTATCAAAGTCTCTTGAACTTGATTGCCCCAAACTTCACGTCCCTCCGTAATCATTTGATCCAGGGTAGTTGTCCCTACAACTTGTCTCAGCGCACTGGAGGTCGCTTGCTGCAAACTTTCCTCAGGATTAGCGACGTTAAATAAATATTCCTGCAAATCACCAATGCGATACTGCACCGCTAAGGATACAGAAACTAGATTTTCGTCACTCGTTAACATTTGTGCAGAATAAGAATAATCCAACACGCGGTCCACATTCATAATAATTTTTGAAGAAATAATCCTTGGTATCCAATGTGGTCCGGAACCCACTGTTTCCACATATTTACCAAAACGAAGAATTACCGCTTGTTCTGCGGGATCAACAATAAAGACACCCGACAACACCCAGAGAATAAAGGCAACCAAAATTACAGTAAGCGCGATTAGACCACCATTCGATTTTTTGGAAGGCTCACTACCAATTTTGGTAGAACCTCCAAATAAAAACTTCTTCAATTTGTCATGAGCGCGTTTCAGCGCCTCATCCAAATCTGGAGGTTGATTTTTACCCTTCCAGGGATCTTTGCCTTTATCTGGCTCATTCCACCCCATGTACTACTCTCCCGGAGAATTTTAAGAAAATTAGAATTCTATGGGGTATATGAAGTTTAAGCAAGTTCTCCTGCTGTAATTAGCACAATCTGAAGGGTTAGCCTTTTCCATAAACTAAGTATGTCCAGTGAGTTGATCGTACTTCATGGATTTAATTTTTACTGGCATTTTCCTCTGAGATCAATATCCCAAATATCAACTACAATATCGTTTTCAGTAATAAAAAATTGATCAAATAAATTAATGGTTGGATCGCAATGAGGAACAATGAGCTCTAAAACCTCACCGTGATCAGGTAATTGAGCGCCATTCACCGCAGTCACTTTCCCATGCTCATCTCCAAAGCCGCCCCAATCATATTCCAGCCCCTGATGACTGATGATTAGGGGTTTATGTTGATCTACATAAATGGCTTTTGTGCCTGCATCAACAGTCACATGTTCTGTTCTGTTGTTACTAATCACCGTGGTTAAAAGGGTCATTGCCGGTTTAAAGGTATTGAATTGCCGCTCATTACTTTTTGAACCAATCGTTGCATATTGCACATCCATCACTGTATAAGAACCCGGTTGAATCTCGGTTACTTCTGTCGCTTCAACATCAATATCATAAGTTCCTGTTCCACTTCCTGTGACTATGGGACAATTCAGACCCATTTCCCGAAAGCTTTTTGCCAGATCACTCGCCATACACATGGTCTGTAATGATTTGTTCTTTCGTTCACTAAAAGAGGTAATATGCTGTAAGTTACCGGCATAGCATTGAATTCCCATCAAATTTAACCAAGGGAATTGCCTCATTTCTAAAGCAAAATTTAAAGCAGTTTCGGGTTTAACTCCGGTTCGCCCTATCCCAGGGTCGACATCGACTAAGACATTGATCATTTTTTTATTGAGCTGACCTGCTTCATTTAAAACAATCATATTTTCTTTATTATCGACCACCACCAAAGTGGAGGGAGCTTTTTCCAGACACGAAATAAGCCTGGCAATTTTATTCTTTGTGACAATTGGTGAAGTAATTAGAATATTGGGTATTCCATTTTGAATAAGAACTTCAGCCTCGGAAATTTTGGCTACGCACACGCCTATTGCACCGAATTCTATCTGTAGACGAGCTAATTTAGAGCACTTATGGGTTTTACAATGAGGTCTGATATGGATACTGTTTTCGATAGAATGTTTCCTCATTGTCTCCAAGTTAGATTTCAGAAGATTTTTATCAATGATTAAACAAGGGGTATCTAACTCTGTTTTTTTTAGTCCTAAAGCAGCTTTTGACATGTTATTCCTCTAAAAACTAATCTGCGCTCAACATCACCCGAACTCCCACATAAACCAATAAACCACCAAATACTCGAGTCAAAGTAGTTTGAAAATTAGTAAATATTTTTCGGATATTATTTGATTGCAGGAATAGAACGAGTAAGGGCCAATAAAAGAACGATTCGCTGATAAAAACCCCAGCAACTAAAGCTTTATCGCCAATCGATGCGTTAATGGAGACAAATTGAGTAAACAAACTCAGCAGAAAAACTGCAAGTTTTGGATTTAAAGCATTACATAAAACCCCTTCAAAATAAGCCTTGGAAACAGTTATCCTGTGCAACGAGGAGCGGTCTTGATGCATACTTAGGGTTTGTTTGGTTCTTAAACCTTTCAATCCCAGATAAATTAAATAGCATGCGCCCGTATATTTAATGGTTGTATAAAGAACAATACTCTGTGTAATGACAAACGCCAAGCCTAAAATACAATAAGTAGCATGAAAGAAACATCCAGTAACAATACCCAAAGCAGTGGCTAAAGCCTGACGTCTAGGATATAAAAATGCGTTTTTTGTAACCAATATAAAATCTGGACCTGGGCTAATCATGCCAATAAAACAAATCACCGTTAAAAGTAATACGCTAGTATTCATAATCACTATTTAAAAAACTCGCAGATTGAGACGATTTTAATTTAATGCGCATACCGCGTCTATTCATAGGCATCTCTTCGTGAGGGTTGGTTTCCATCACCTACGCCAAAGCCTGGTTGAAAAGCTGTATGCCATTACCGCGAAAACGGGAATCCAACCATTGGGCACTATGCCTCATTTAACCGTAGATTCCAGCCTTCACAGGAATGACACATCTCCAGGATCCAAACTATTGATTCAATAGAGCGACTACCACTGAAACGTATTGCTAAGGATTAAATACCGCATTTACAGCGGATTCTTCACTGCTAGGATGGAGTCCTCCAGTTGAATTTTCAATTGGCTCATGCATCTCCATTTTAGGCAAAGTCTTAAACATATCATCATAGATAATCTGAGTCCTGGTTCCGGGATGATGACGAGCGTATTGCTTTACTGTTTCCCAATTACATTTTCCCTCGGCAATCAACCAACGCATAGTACTCCAGGGATTGGTCATTCTTTGGTTCTCATATGCTTCGTTATATCGTCGGACAAATTCTGCATAGAGTTTAAAAGGAGGTTCATCACCTTTTAAGGGTACTGCCGCAGCCGTTGGTAGTACTGGGCTATCCATACTCCCTTCTTGACGACGGCTGTATTTGCGGGTGACCAATCGCTCTATTACAAAAGCTGCATCACTAGGTTTACCAAAAAGCTGTCGTAAAGTGCTCCCCCAAGAATGATCGACATAAATTATCTCATGTAATGCACTGTCTTCCACATGGCATCTGCTTACAAAAGGATCAACTAATTCAGGCCTGTTATCGATATAACTATCGATTTCTTTGAGCAAATCTCTACGTTTGCTCGCTAATAATTGGCACAGCCCCTTGTTTCGTGGTGGTTCGGCTCCACGACAAAGCAACATAGCCACACCTCTAAGTAAATCCTTATTATCTTGCTCCCGGAACAATCGTTTACACAGCGCATCCATCGCATTATCGCCTCGTTCCTCATCTGGACAAGGCATGTTTTCCGCCTCCAACTTCAACCTCTCTATGGGAGCCTCATCCAATAAACCTTCAAGTGCCTTTATTTTACCTTTTCGTGCCGCTAAGATCAGTGGGGTATCTTTCCTCACGCCTACAGGATTAGCCAAATCTGCCCCTGCTCTGATTAAATTTACCACCCCAGAAACAAAATCCAATGCTATGGCTTGGTGTAAAGGCTGAAAAGGTATGCGGGCTTCTTTAAGGCGAGTCGTTGCATTCACTTCAGGATTCAACGCTAAAATTTTTGTTAATAATTCACGATTTTTAGTTTGTACTGTTAAAGACAATAAAGTACGCCCATCTTCATCGCGCTTATTGGCATCAAATTCATAAGCATCCAAAAGATGCAGAGCCAGCTGAACTTTGCCGGCAGCAATTGCTTGATGCAAGGGCAAACCAATATTTTTATCGCGGACTTTACTGAGAATCAAATCAATAAACTCTGTTAAATCCGACGGGATTTCCTTATCAACAGAATCTTCATTTTTTCTCTGGTGTTGTTCAATCAAATAGTTCAGAACAGTCATTTGAACACCACCTGCCATCCAGAATGGATGTTCAAGATAACTCTTGTCGTCGAGCAGCTTCTTTTCAATGAATTTTTTAAATTCTTCTAGTCCTAATTTTAGAGCTGCATTTATTTCAATGATAAATTCCATGTTACGTCCCCTGTAGTGTTACTTCCAGATTTATATTACACATTGGACAATAGAAGATCAAAAGAATAGTTAAAATTTCTACAATCTCATCAGGCCTGAGAATCTGATTTTCATTTAAAATTAGGGTGATTCAGGCAATTTATTAAATATCAAATCCCATACTCCATGTCCTAAACGTTCCCCTCTCTGTTCAAATTTTGTAAGTGGCCTTGATAAGGGTCGGGGTGAATATCCCCCATCGTGCTGGGAATTTTTCAATGCAGGCTCTGTAGATAAGACATCCAGCATATGCTCGGCATATTCTTGCCAATCGGTCGCACAATGAATAAACCCACCTGGCTTCAATTTTTTTGTTACTAATTGAATAAATTCTTTCTGAATTAAGCGTCTTTTATGATGACGTTTTTTATGCCAGGGATCTGGGAAAAATATTTGTACTCCGGCAATTGAGTTATCGAGCAATTGGGTGCGAAACACTTCTACAGCATCATGGGCCACAATACGTACATTAGATAATTGATGTTCATGTAGATCAGCAGCCAAACTCCCCACACCTGCAAGATGAACCTCTATACCTATATAATTAACTTCAGGATTATTTTTAGCCATGGCCAACAAAGAAGATCCCATGCCAAAACCTATTTCGACTACTGTATCCGCATTACGGTTAAATTCTTCGGCTAAACTCCATGGATTCCCATCCACCGTAAGTTGATAATCTTTAAGCCAAAGTTCCAGTCCTTGACTCTGCCGATTACTTACCCGACCTGCTCGTAAAACATAACTTTTTATCCGGCGTTGCATAAATCACACTCATCATTTGGTCAAAGCCGGAATTATATGTTCTTACAAAAATCTTGCAACTAATGCATTTTTTTGATATAAAACCGCTCTTGTATTTCACATCCGGCTATTTGCCCAGAATTTTACAAAGACAAGCAAACTAAAACCTATTTTGGAGTAACACAATGTCTAGAGTATGTCAGGTAACTGGCAAGCGACCCATGACTGGTCATAAAGTGTCGCACGCTAACAACAAAACCAAAAGACGCTTTCTGCCGAATATTCAGAACCACAGTTTCTGGGTTGAAGAAGAAAATCGATTTGTCACATTAAAGCTCAGTACCAAAGGTATGCGTATTGTAGACAAGTTAGGTATAAAAGCAGTTCTGGATAAACTCAGAGCTAAAGGCGAAAAAGTATAACTTAAGGGGATAAACCATGGCAGCTGTCACGATTAAAGTGAAAATGGAATCCACAGCAGGAACTGGATACTATAAGACTACAACGAAAAACCCAAGAAACCATCCTGAAAAAATGGAGCTTATGATGTACGATCCTAAAGTACGTAAGCACGTTCTTTTCAAAGAGAAAAAAGTAAAATAATGTTTGAAGCCCCATAACTTATGGGGCCCTTCATGTTGTTTCTAGGTCACACGCTTTTCTTAACCGATCTCTTAAATATCGCTCTCTTCTATTTACAAAAAATAAATTTCTGAATTTGTTTCTTATTAATATGCTGCAGAGGACTCCTCAAAAATACCCTTGGTAACAATCTAATTTTTCAAAGTCATACCTAAATTAACGCTGTAGATACTGGATTATCCTTACGAATCGTTTAAACTGATAGTAAATAGCAATGAATACAAAGAGGATTTGAATGAAACCATCATTGCAACTAAGCATTGGACAGCACTTAACACTAACGCCACAGTTACAGCAAGCAATCAGACTTTTGCAATTATCAACAATTGATCTACAGCAAGAAATTCAACTTATTGTTGAATCAAATCCAATGCTTGAAGCAACTCCAAACGAAGATAAAGGGGAATTCGAAACTCATGCAGTAGAACAGCAAAATAATGATGAATCCTACGATTTTCAATGGTCTGAATTGTATCAAAGCTCAGGTAAACGAATTGCCTTTGAAGATAATGACTATAATTTTGACAATTTGCATTGTACTACCACTAATTTACAAGATCATCTCAGATGGCAACTTGAACTTTCTCCCATGAGCGATGTGGACAGAGCCATAGCAACAGCAATTATTGATGCTGTAAATAGTGATGGTTTCCTTACGATGAGCATTAATGAATTACATGCAAGTCTTACAAGCGACACCCATCCATTGGATTTAGATGAAATCGAGGCCGTACGCCATCGATTACAACTCTTTGATCCCGTAGGCTGTGCTTCGGTGAATCTTGCTGAAACACTACTCGTGCAGCTGGAGCAGCTTTCTTTAGACGCAGAAAGCCTCGCATTGACTAAAAAGATTATTTCAGAAGATATTGAATTACTAGCCCAGCATAATTATAAGCAGCTCATGAAAAACCATCAGATTACCGAAAAAACGATTGATAAGGTATTGAAAACAATTCAAGGATTAAACCCCAAACCCGGTAATTTAATTCATGAAGACATTACCGAATACATTATTCCAGATTTAACCGTTAAAAAAGTTAACAATAAATGGAAAGTTCAACTTAATCAAAGCGTGCTCCCCCATTTAAGCATTAATAACCAGTATGCATCACTTATTCAACGCGCTGATAATAGTGCAGACAATCAATTTTTAAAAAATAACCTCCAAGAAGCCCGTTGGTTTTTAAAGAGTATTCAGAGCCGTCAAGAAACGCTGCTTAAAGTTGCCACGTGTATTATAGAATACCAACAAGGATTCTTAGAATATGGTGAAGAGGCGATGAAGCCTTTGATTCTTAATGATGTTGCTTCGGCTCTGGATATGCATGAGTCAACTATTTCACGTGTCACCACGCAAAAATTTATACATACTCCTCGAGGGGTATTCGAATTAAAATATTTCTTCTCAAGTCATGTCAATACAAATGCCGGCGATGAGTGTTCCTCTACAGCCATTCGCGCCGTGATAAAAAAATTAATTTCTGCCGAGAATAGAAAAAAACCCTTAAGTGACAGTAAGATCACCCAGTTATTAGAAGAACAGGGTATCAAAGTAGCAAGACGAACCGTAGCAAAATATCGTGAAGCAATGGGTATTGCTCCATCCAATGAACGAAAAATAATTTGTAATTAATTAGGGTTTGTTTACAATTCCCTAGATTGAGCCGAAATGGCCAAGAGAATAGAATTGTCAACAGCACCTAAGAACCATGATTTTCACCATGGTTCTCTTGTAACGAGGAGATTTTTATGCAAATTAACATCACTGGACATCATATTGATGTTACTCCTGCACTCAGAGCATTTACCGAAGAAAAATTCGATAAGCTAGAGCGTCACTTTGATCACATCACATCCATCAACGTGGTATTGAATGTAGAAAAATTACGTCAAATTGCTGAAGCTACTGTTCATGTAACTAAAGGTGAACTGCATGCAAGCGCAGAATCTGATGATTTATATGCCGCAATCGATAATTTGATTGATAAATTAGAGCGTCAATTGAGCAAGCACAAAGAAAAAATTCTAAATCATGATTAAGAGATAAACCCTTAAAGTAGCTTTATAGGCAGCAAAGCAAATCCTGAATTTCTTCGATTTAACTTTGCTGCACTTAGCTACACTTATAACCAAATTCGTGGTACATTTGTCGCGCTATGATTAAAACTAAAATCAAAATAATTAATAAGTTGGGTTTACATGCACGTGCTTCAGCGAAATTTGTTTCTACCGCAGCAAGATTCCAAAGCCAAATCGATGTGACCAGCAATTCACAAACCGTTAATGGGAAAAGCATTATGGGTGTCATGATGCTTGCAGCCAATAAAGGGAGCGAGCTCATTTTGGAAATTGATGGTCCTGATGAAGTGCAAATGAATGAAGCCTTAACTCAATTAATTAATAATTATTTTGGTGAAGGTGAATAATTAAAAGGCTACATCTTTCCGACAGTAATCCTTCAAACCATCCATCATACGATGGAGCGCTTAATCCTAATCACCTATCGTATTCCAGTGAACATTAACGTTTAGAACAGCGTGGGATATGTCAAAAGAATCATACGCTACATAAAAGAGATGCCCCCTTTTTAACTTTAGAGCCCATCTCAAGGGAGCATGGGCTGGCGTTAACTCAAAGTATACCTCATTGTTAATGCTACATTTCTTTAGATTTTTTCCTTCTCATTTTTTGCAGCGCAAGTAACGTCATAAATAAACCGGATAAAGCATAAATCGTAAAGCCCACAAATAAAACCAATGAAGGATTAGCGGCAATAGCTACAAATAAAATAATCATCACTAAAACGTAAAGGAATGGAACTTTGCCCTTGAAATCGACTTCCTTAAAACTGTAATAGCGAAAGTTAGAAACCATTAAACCTGAAGCAATTAATGATAAGATCGCAGCTAATAGGGAAACAAACACATTTTGCCAGCCATGTTGATAGCATAACCAAGAAAAAGAAGCCATTACGGCTGCAGAAGGAGGACAAGGTAACCCTTGAAAATATCGTTTATCAGCGGTTTCAAGCTGGGTATTAAAACGAGCTAAACGTAAAGCAACTGCGGCTGTATAAACAAATGCCACTAGCCAGCCTATTTTCCCTAATTGGCTCAAAATTAAATTATATACTAATAATGAGGGCGCAACCCCAAATGTAACCATATCAGATAAACTATCATATTCAGCACCAAATTCAGTCTGTGTATGAGTGAGGCGTGCAATTCTTCCATCCAGTCCATCGGCAATCATGCCGATAAATATCGCAATAATGGACGCTTCAAATTGTCCTTTCATCGAGGCAACAAGGGAATAAAATGCTGCAAATAAGCTGGCTGTTGTAAATAAATTGGGCAACAAATAAATACCAGAATGACTTTCTTTTTCCATTCCTAATAACCTTCAAAAAAATGACAAATAGAATATGTTGACATAATAGGGATAAAAATTAATTTTGAAAACCAAATTTAACACAAATTTATTTTTACAAAATGAATAAATTTCCGTACAGCCTGCTTCATATGATGTTATACTTAGCACTCTGTATTTATATTGTATAAAGATATGGCTACACCTGAAAGTAAAACAATTATCATAGAAGGAATCACCTCCCAAGGAAAAACCTTTCGCCCCAGCGACTGGGCAGAACGGATGAGTGGCTCATTGGCAAGCTTTAAAAATAGCCGCATTCATTATTCTCCCCTTCTAAGGCCAAGTGTGAATAGCGAAGGATATCAATGTGTATTGCTTGATCCTAAACTTAAAGAAACAAGCCCATTGCTGTATCAATCGATTATTGATTTTGCCAAGGCAAATAATCTTAGGATATGTGGAGAAGAAGATTAGGGTATCTAAAATCCCGCGCTTGTTTTAACTGCCATAGTCCAACTCGTCATCGTGCTCATTATATAATTTAACATCGCGATGGTGTTATCAAAATTCATCGCCAAGATACCAGCAACTATAAAAGCCAATCCTTTCGGTCCGTGCTGGGTTCCTGGTTGGCTGGAATGCGCAACTAACACACTACCCCGTACAAACCATAATACACCCGCAGTTTGCACGACTAAGCCCATAGAGCTGAATATATTTGAAGAATTGTAAGAGGTATAAGTTAAAACATTCCCTACACCAAAAGTAGTATTAGCCATAGTATCTAAAACAGAAGGCAAATACAGGAGAGCAGCGCCCATCAATAAATACATCATTGGAGTATACATCTTTTCTTGGGAAGAAGATTGGGCTCTGTGATCAGCAATTTTTCTGAGTTTGGCAATAGCAGTCATACAAAACAAAATACCCAGAATATATGCCCCCCCAGTAATTAAATGCTGTACAGGGTATAAAGAACGGCTTAAATTGCCTATAATTGCAATAAGATCTGGCGTATTCATAATTTAATTATACGCTGCTAAAACTTGTAATGCATAATTTTTTGCTTATTATTAATCCTAATTAAGGGTTATAATCTCAGATTTCTACCTAAGTTGATATTCGTCATGCAAATAAATACATTTCCCATCACTTTAAAAGAGTCTTTTATGATCTCTCCTAAAGTAAAACACTTCATTTTTAGTTGTGAAGTATCCCCGCATTTTAATTATTTAGCCGGGCAATTTATTACGATTCATTTTGAACATCAAGGAAAAGCATTAAAACGTAGTTATAGTATAGCCAATTCGCCCAAACAAGATAATCGAATTGAAATCGCAGCAGGTTATTTTGAAAATGGGCCCGGCACACAGTTTCTTTATAATTTAAAACCTGGTGATACGATTCAGGTCAGTGGTCCTTATGGTAGACTAGTGATTAAAGATGAACTACCTGGCCGATTTATCCTCGTTGCTACAAGTACTGGAATTACGCCTTATCGAGCGATGATTCAAGAGCTTGGCTTGTTGATGGAACAACATCCTGAATTGGAAGTAGTCATTCTCCAAGGAGTTCAGCGACGAGAAGAAATTCTCTATGCCGATGAGTTTCATGCTTTTTCTCAGAAATACGCTAAGGTCATGTTCAAACCCTATTTAAGTAGACAACCAGTACATGAACTCAATGAAAACGAGCACAGTGGTTATGTACAGCATGCTTTTCCTACCCTGAATCTTGACCCGCAACGTGACGTTGTTTATTTATGTGGAAATCCAAGCATGATTGACGAGGCGTTTAGTTCTTTAAAAGAACAAGGTTTTGCCATGCAACATATTATTCGTGAAAAATATATATCTCGATAGAGCCTGTTTACATTTCGCTAGTTTGAGCCCAAAATGGCCTGATTTTCGAGCACCAAAGCGGAGCATACGCAAAGTATGTGAGCATAGAAGCGCGCAGAAAATCGCGACAATTTGACCCAAATAATAGAAAGGTAAACAAGCCCTAATAACAATCAGGAGCAAATACACTATGAGTTATGAAGAATTATCAAGCACTATGGAATTAATACTGCAACAGGGTAAAGGAATTTTAGCTGCGGATGAAAGCAATTCAACTATAGGTAAGCGTTTTACCTCTATTGGAATCGAAAATACAGAAGAAAATCGCAGAGACTATAGATTGCTGTTAGCCACTACACCCAACTTAGAGCAATATATTAATGGGGTCATTTTATTTGAAGAAACCTTTAACCAAACAGATGAACATGGAACTCCGATTACTAAGTTATTTGCAGATAAGGGTATTGTCCCAGGAATTAAAGTAGATAAAGGATTAGTTCCTTTGGCGAATACGGAAAACGAACAAGTCACTCAAGGCTTGGATGGGTTAGCAGAGCGCTTACAGCATTTTAAAAAATTAGGCGCAAAATTCGCTAAATGGCGTAATGTTTATTCAATTTCTGAATTTGCCCCTAGTTTAACCGCTGTGAAAACAGGCGCAGAAAATCTAGCCCGTTATGCTGCAGCTTGCCAAGAAGCAGGTATTGTTCCTATCGTTGAGCCTGAAGTACTGATGGATGGGGATCACAGCATTGAACATTGCGCAGAAGTTTGTGAAATTGTTCTTCATGAATTATTTCATGCTTTATTTATCCACCAAGTTGAGTTAGAACATATTATTTTAAAACCGAGCATGGTAACCTGCGGCAAAGCACATAGTCCGTTCAGTGAGCCTGACGAAGTTGCTGACTATACTATTGGTGTATTTCGTAATAATGTACCTGCTGCAGTGCCAACTATTAATTTCTTATCTGGTGGCCAATCACCACAACAGGCAACAGCAAATCTAAACGCCATTAATAGCATCGACCATCAACCCTGGTTACTCAGCTTTTCTTTCGGAAGAGCATTACAGGAGGACTGTTTAACTGCTTGGGGTGGAAATAAAGCAAATGTCTCTAAAGCACAAGAAGCTTTATTAAATCGTGCCCGCTTAAATAGCTTGGCCTGTGTTGGTGAATATAATCCCAAGATGGAGTGATCGTCTTCTGGGAAAAGAAGAGTACCTACAGCGTAATTAAATCAATCCCGATGATAAGTGTAGCCTGGGTTAAGCACACCGGAACCCAGGTTTTTTCGGTATAAAAAACTGCCGTCATCCCACGGATCGTGAAGGATTATCATATTGTAGTGCCGTGTTATTGGGTAGGAGAGACCTCGCTGGGTTCAGAATGAGGGCTAACTTCACTGTGAGAACAAAAAAACAATATTAGGGCATAAAAATGAATAAGGATATTCTACGCTATAAATCCCGTTTTATAACAATTGCTTTATTATTAGGATATGCATTTTTGCATTATACGCTCACGCGCCCTTTCGTCGAGACTACTTTTGATCAACTCATTAACTTCTCAATACCCTTTCCCTACGCACAACGCGTTTTAGTCCCGCTACTAGTGTACCCATTTTTATTTTTACCGATCCAACCAGGTACCTGTTTTTTTTTAGCAGAATGGTTGTTCACCAGTCTGATGTATCTTGGGATATATCAGTTATTGCGTTTTGAATTTAATGCCCGCCAAGCCCAATTGCTCAGCTGGTTATTTATTTTGCTTTTGCCATTAGTCCTGGTGATCAATTATCGATTTACGGTTGGACGAGCGGCAACCTTTTTTTATCCTGCAGATACACCAGCCCTATTTTTTACAGCGTTGGGTTTTTTATGGTGCCTCAGATCTCAATGGCTGTATTTTGTTCCTTTGGTGTTTTTAGCAACTTTTAATCGTGAAAGCAGTATCTTAATGGTCTTGCTCATCCCTGCACTGCATTGGCAAAAACTCAGAGAAGTATTCAAACCTATATTATTTTCTTTTTTTGCATACTTAACTGCACGAATCATTATTCTAATGAGCCTGAGAGGGATACCTGGAAAACTTATAGAGTGGAATGCTTATAATTCTCCTCATTCTCATTTTGAGATGAATTTGGAGTGGTTATTTGCTGATCTTAATTTATTTATGCTTTGCTTTTGTTTTGCCGGATTACCTTTATTTTGGTTTGGTTTCTATGATTACATTCCCGAAAACTATCGTCCGCTACGTTATGTAACAGCTTTTTATTTTATCGGGTTGCTTCTGGTTGGAAATTTTATAGAACCACGTATTTTTGGTGAAATTATCGTCTTGCTTTATTTACCTATTTGCATCGCTCTTCGCGATTGGATTGCAGATTTTGCACCTTTAATAGATGAGAAAAAATCTAAAAATTACCTTTATTTTTTAAATCGCTATGCCATCCTTACTCTTTTTGCCCTTATCGCTATTTTTCATGTTCCTTTAAATCAAACACTCTTGTGGTGTTTACAGCATTTTAATGCGTGATAAAGAATTGCCAGATTACGCTTGATACACCATTTAATTGAACCTATGCATATCCAGAAAAGCTCGTGTCATTTTGGGTCGTCCTAAACACGATTTGTAATAACAACTCTGGTGAATTATGCATTTTAAAATTTCATTTAGGAATGAAAATTAATGAAGCGATTCTGTGGGAAGAAATCGTCTGAGACAAAGCATTTTTCGCGCTAGGCTAACGAACAGCCGCCTTCATGTTGATGAGTGTGTGGCGGTTCAAATAATCAAATCAAAACGTGCATAAAGCGGCAAATGATCAGACAGCATACGCCAGGGCTTGCCATGCAAACAGGCCACTTCATGAACGTTCATCCCACGAAAATAAACACGATCGACGCAAAGTGCCGGTCTAATTGCAGGGAATGAACGTGCATGCTGCCCCTCCACTGACACAAAAGCTTCTTCTATATTTAAGTGTTCCGCGAGCGGTTTGGAAATAACCGTGCGCCAATCATTGAAGTCTCCCGCCATCAACAAAGGTTCATTTTGCGGGACGACATCCTTAATACGCTGCATTAATGTGTTACATTGCACGATACGCTCAGCCTTAAAAAGACCTAGGTGTACACATAATAAATGAACCGTTATGTGCTCCAACTTAAGTTGCGCGTGCAAAATTCCTCTTGAGGCTCGACGAATGTTGGTAAGATTAATATTCTCAAAGCGCTCAAAAGCATATTTGCTTAAAATAGCATTTCCATGATGTCCTGATTCATAAACTGCATTTTTTGCATAAACATAGTGAGGCCATATATTTTCAGCAATATACTCAAATTGTGGAGAGTCTGGCCAGGAATTGATTCGTTTTTGTCGTTTCCTATGTTCCCCTTGAACTTCCTGTAAGAAAACAAAATCAGGATTTAATTGAGTAATTGCGTCGCGCATTTTAGGAAGCAAAAAGCGCACGGCCCCTACTCCGAATCCCTTATGAATATTATAAGTTATTAATGAAACGCTACGTGCCTCTTTTTGCATGGTTCACTCTTTTCAAGTTTCTGTATTAAGCATATCACCAATGTATAAAAAAATTGTAGTGTGCAAGGAGTAAGGAGCTCATAATTTATCCGAAGATTTAGGACACAACCAGTGTAATCGTTGAAGCAGCTGAGACAAGCATTATATTCAATAATGAATTATAGCCTTCCTGTTTGTTGTAGAGATATAATAATAAATAAGAACAATTTTAAAAAAAGTAACTAAAAATGAAGATGCTAACACTCGCTATTCCAGGTTTTTCTATAGCCTGCAAAACCTGGGGAACCCCTGATAAGCCGACTATCCTAGCACTTCATGGTTGGTTGGATAATGCAAATAGTTTTGCCCCTCTTGCTCCATACTTAGAAAATGATTTCCATTTTGTTGCTGTTGATTTGCCTGGGCACGGTCACTCGTCACATCTTCCTAAAGGATGCCACTATCATTTTTTTGATGGCATTTTTATTGTTATTGAGCTAATCAAAGCACTTAAATTGGATAAAGTACATTTGTTAGGACATTCAATGGGCGCTTGTCTTGCAAGTTTGGTTGGAGGAGTAGTCCCAGAACGATTTCTCTCTCTATGCTTAATCGAAGGATTAGGACCATTTTCCCACCCTGCAGAAACCGCTTGTCTACAATTACGAGAATATGCGCATTTTCTTGTTCAAAATAAGAAAAAATCAAAAGGTTATGACCATATAAATAGCGCAGCTTTAGCACGTGCATTTAAAGGATATGTCTCTTTAGATATTGCAAAAATTCTTTGTGAACGAAGCTTAATTGAAAAAAGGGGGAAATTTTATTGGCGACATGATCAACGTTTACTGGAACGTTCTCCCTTACGTATGACCGAACCTCAGATTCTCTCTTGTTTGCAGGAAATAACGGCGAAGACTTATTTACTCTTATCGAGTAACGGATTTGCTTTTGATACTGAGATAATTAATACCCGTATTAAGACAGTAAAAAATCTCACGCTAAAGAAAATGGATGGAGGACATCACATTCATATGGAGCAGCCAGAAGTTATAAGTAAACTTCTAGCTGACTTTATAATCCAGTAAATGATTACTAGGACTTCTACATCTACGTATTCTATGTTCCATTACACTATAGATTCATTAATTTTGGTTTTGCGATATAAAAGACATTGAAATGCCTTTTATATCGAACTCAAATTAATTACAGCCATCCATATTGGTAGCAATCTTCACTTCATTTAATGACTTTTTAACATCGCATAAAGCGGTCGCAGGAAACGTCTGATGGTTTGGATCAGCAGCGACCAAATCATTGATTGCACTTACCAGACCCTCACCACCTTCATCAAAGTTAGAATAAGGGGTCCAGTAATCCATGTTGGCTTTCACCATAACATCGAATGCTAATCGGGTATTCCAATTAGGTTGATTTGCTAATATGTAGAACAAATGGTTGTATACCCCACTGGAATAGTGAACATCTAAGCCACCGTAATATTCATCAGCAGTATCAATCGACTCACCATCACGACTTGGTTTGTCCATGTAACGTAATGCATCATAGCCGCTGTCTTCCTTCATGATCTCGCCACCTATTTGCCAGGTGCTCTTCTTAACAGAATAATATTCAGCTGCTTGGGCTGCCATATCAGAGAATGCTTCGTTCATACCGCCTGATTGACCATAATATTCAAGGTTGGAATGCTGTTCTGTAAAACCATGGCTAATTTCATGAGCAGCAACGCCAAGAGAGACTAAAGGATACATCATGGTATCACCATCACCAAAAGTCATCTGCTGACCATCCCAATAAGCATTTTCATAGCCTTCACCGTAATGAACTCGCATGACTAATTGCATTGCCGAACCATCCGCATTGCTCAAGGCGTTGGTATCATACCAGTCATGATACATATGGTGAATCACATGACCAGAGTACAAAGCATCATTCGTTGGAGAGGCAGCACCATTTTCTCTATCGTAACCGTCTCCTTTATAACCGGTGAGGTAAATATTTGCATCATTAGTTTGGCAATTAAACTTCATTGCTCTACTTCTTGAACTGTATTTATGACCCATGTCAATTACTTTAACATCTGGGTTTTCCATAAAGCAGATTCCATTTTCAGCATCACGAGTTAAATCCAGATAGGGCAAATCAGTACCGTATTGAATGAAACCTGTTTTATTATTTCCACCAAAACCGGATCCGCTTACAGAATCTCTACTCTGAGTTTTGATATCGTTCCATTGTACAAAAGCTTGCTTGGTTTTTGCGTCAATAATTGCCGTAGGACGCTCTGGTATTTTATCTTTATGGACAACAAGTACACTCACTTTATAAGCCCAATGTGCTTTATGCTGAGCATCGATATAAACCATAGGAATGACTTTTTCGTCACTCACCTCTTTACCGGCATACTTTGCTTTAAATTGTTGTAATGCTGCATCAGCATTGCTCACAAAAGAAGCATCGGGTTGGCCTAATTCATTCTGTAAACCTTGATAAACAACACCATTCATCGCTACATTAGACTGAGCATTAGCTAATGATTTTACTGTATGCATGCTGTGCATAATGGCATAACCGCCATACACAGGAAATCCTACATATTGTTGTTGCATACGCACATGTGTCACTTTATTCGTGTCAGTATGCTCACTAACGAATCGTAAACTGTCTTTTGCAACGGCAACACCTTGAGTCAAAGAAAACTTCTGTTTTACTTGCTCGAGAGATGCTTTTTGTAATGGCATCGGTTCAGCAGCTCTCGCGGGAGATGCTATTCCTAAAGCCAGCGCGACTGCCAGGGGAGATAAATAGTAATTATGATGCATTGAAACCCACTCCTTATTTGCAACTTAATCTAACTTGAAAGCAACTCAGCTCTATCCGAACCAATTAATCCATAAAATCAAGCTCCTAGAAAAAACTTGATTGGTTCTAACCGGTGAGTTACGCCTGCGAACACAACTAATACACTCTAAAACTTATCCAAGCTAGCATAGTTTTGTCATTTTTTAAAATATTATTTGATGCTCGGAGTGAAACTCATAGAAAAATAATGACCACATAGTTTAAAAATTTTTTATCACCCATGCAATAAAAATTCAACGCATTTCTACCGAGTTATTGAGTTTTGATAATACCATGCAGCTAAAGCACCTAGTCCTAATACGAGTAATATGGAAGCCAAGGACAGCTGACCTTGTATCTTGGTTACTGCAATAATACCACTTGTTAATGCGGCAGTTAAATCTTGCAAACTCACATATAATGCGGCCACTGTTCCCGCAATGTGTGGAAACGGGTAAAAAACTCCTGCGAACGCGTTAATAAAAGTAAACCCAGCCCCCATACTAAATAAAGCGATAGGGATCATAATGGTCAGCACATTCATGATTCCCACAAGCGCAAAACTGAGCATGATCCCACCGCCACTCATCATCAAAAAGACACCGATAAATAACATGTAAGAAACACCTTTAACCATCACCAATTGACTGTTAATTATTCCACTTAGACAGATAGCTCCAGCAATAAAAATTGACAATTGACCATATTCTAAAGGAGTTAGTCCCAATACATTTTGAAATAAAAAAGGAGCAATAGTCAGATAAGCAATCAAGCCAGCGCATGCAAAACAGGCGCATAGGGTATAACCTAAAAATATTTTAGATTTTAATAAAGCACCATAATTTTGCAGTATGACTCTTATCTTAGTTGCATCAGGATTAAGATTTTTATTAGTCTCAGGCAAGACCAACAGCATAATGACCCAAAATGTAAGGCCTAAAATAAAAATAAATAAAAAATTAGCCCTCCAGCCAAAATGCTCTTGAATAAACCCTCCCCAAATAGGCGAAGCGACTAAAAGAAGCGTGCTGGCAACACCCACGTAAGAACCAATTTTGGATAAATAGCGGCCAGTAAAAAGATCACGGATTAATGAGCGTCCTACGGAACTACAAGAACCTATGCCAAAGCCTTGTAAAAATCGTCCCAAAATCAATACGCTAACAGAAGGGGCAAGTAAACAGCAAAGAGCCCCTATAACACTTATTCCTATACCATAAATCAAGGGCATTTTACGTCCAATTTTATCGGATAAAGGTCCAAAAAAAATATGGGAAATTCCAAGTCCAAACATAAAAAGAAATAAGGTAAATTGAATTGATGATTCCGTACTATTAAAGTATTTGGTAATCGCAGGTAAAGAAGGAACATATTGATCGATAGAGATTTGCACCAATATCATCATCATCAAAATAATAAAATATATTACAGGTTGTACCTTTTGTACCTCCTGCTGCTCAAGCATTTCCTGCATTATTAATTCCTTTTCCAGGAGGAGTTAAAAAATAAAACTGTTGAATCTTTGAAATAATTTCATTATCTCGTGTAAAAGTCTAGGAGACTGGTATAAAGTGCGCAAATACTCCAGTGAAGGCTATAAAGAAAAAAATATAAAAAAAGCAGAGAACTTGTAGATATCCTCGGAGATATATAGACAATTTTAGGAAGATCAGGCAAAATCTGCCGAAATTGCTTGATACTAACTATCACATGAAAAAAATTCTGGTTTTACACGGACCAAATTTGAATCTTCTGGGAACTCGAGAACCTTCAGTCTATGGAGTCACGACATTAGCTGATATCAACTCTCGTTTAATTAAAGAAGCTACACAAGCTGGTTTTGCATTAAACTGTTGTCAAAGCAATTCGGAAGCAGAATTAATCGAAGCAATTCACCAAGCCAGTATCGACAAAGTAAGTTATATCATTTTTAATCCCGCAGGATTCACACACACCAGCATCGCCTTGAGGGATGCGTTATGTGCTGTGGCAATCCCATTTATTGAAGTACATATCAGTAATATTTATTCCCGAGAACCTTTTCGTCACCATTCTTATTTTTCTGATATTGCAAAAGGTACTATCAGTGGTTTAGGTGCGCAAGGATACTCATTAGCATTAACATCAATTATTGAAAGAGAATCAAACAATGGACATTCGTAAGATCAGAAAATTAATCGAATTGCTAGAAGAAACTGGCATTTCTGAAATTGAAATTAAAGAAGGTGAGGAGTCGCTTAGACTAAGCCGTCACAGCAGTGCCCCAGCAATGGAAGCGCCTCAAGTTCATTACGTTTCTACCCCCGCGCCACGTCAGGATTCACTACCTCCTACAAATAATGCGCCTGTTCCTGCAGCCATTTCTCATCAAGAAAGTAAGACTGCAATGCCCACCACTCCAGGCCATAAAATTCGTTCTCCTATGGTAGGTACCATGTACACTTCTCCATCTCCTGAAAGTCCTCCTTTCGTAACGATTGGCCAGACAGTTAAAGCAGGTGATGTATTATGTATTGTCGAAGCCATGAAAATGTTTAATGAGATTGAAGCGGATCGCGCCGGTAAAATTGTAGATATACTCGTCGCTAATGGAGAGCCTGTAGAATACGATCAGGTCCTGTTTGTTATAGAATAGAGGGTGCATTCATGCTCAGTAAAATTGTTATTGCCAACAGAGGTGAAATCGCTCTTCGTATTTTACGCGCGTGTAAAGAGCTTGGCATTCAGACTGTAGCCGTACATTCAGACGTCGATAAAGACTTATTACATGTTCGTCTTGCTGATGAAACGGTTTGTATTGGTCCTGCTCCAGCACAAAAAAGTTATCTCAATATTCCTGCAATTATTTCCGCTGCTGAAATTACTGATGCCGTGGCAATTCATCCTGGCTATGGTTTTCTATCTGAAAATGCTGATTTTGCGGAAATAGTGGAACAAAGTGGATTTCGCTTTATCGGACCTCGAGGTGATACCATTCGTCTCATGGGTGACAAAGTATCTGCCATCAACGCGATGAAAGCTGCAGGAGTTCCCTGTGTTCCTGGATCAGATGGCCCTTTGTCTGATGATGACCAATTGAATATGGAAGTTGCTCGCAAGATTGGTTACCCCGTTATTATCAAGGCAGCCGGCGGCGGTGGTGGACGAGGTATGCGTGTGGTACATAGTGAGTCGAACCTGCTTAACTCCATTGCACTGACCCGCAGCGAAGCAAAAGCCGCATTTAATAACCCCATTGTTTATATGGAAAAATTCCTTGAAAATCCTCGCCATGTTGAATTTCAAGTGCTCGGAGATGGTCAAGGCAAAGCCATTCATTTAGGTGAACGTGATTGTTCTATGCAAAGACGCCACCAAAAAGTAGTGGAAGAAGCACCTGCTCCAGGAATTAGCCCCGAACTGAGAAAAAAAATTGGTGACTCAGTAGTCAAAGCGTGCCAAGAGCTGAAATATCGCGGAGCTGGAACTTTTGAATTTCTGTATCAGGATGGATGTTTTTACTTCATTGAAATGAATACACGGATTCAGGTTGAGCATCCAGTCACGGAAATGATTACCGGAGTAGATTTGATTAAAGAACAAATCAAAATTGCCAGTGACATCCCGATGACTCTGACGCAAGATGACATCAAATTGCATGGTCATGCAATTGAATGTCGGATCAATGCAGAAGATGCCAAAACCTTCATGCCTTCACCAGGAACAATTAAATTATTACACCAACCTGGTGGCCCAGGCATACGTTTTGATTCCCATATTTATAGCAGTTATACAGTTCCACCCAATTACGATTCGATGATAGGCAAGCTCATTAGTTATGGGGAGACTCGTGCTGAAGCCATTGCAAGAATGCGAAATGCGCTTGATGAAATCATTATTGATGGTATAAAAACCAATATCGAGTTACACCAACGTATTTTCCATGATCAATCGTTTGTTGCTGGGGGTACTAATATTCATTATTTGGAAAAAATGTTGAAGGATTAATGCTGTGTGGTTTCAATTAAAAATAGAACATTGTCCCAGTCAAGAAATCGAATTGCTGAGCAATGAATTGGAAGAATTCGGTGCGCTGTCCATCATGCTGACCGATAAAAATGATAATCCAGTTCTTGAGCCTGAACCAGGAACAACCCCGCTATGGCCTGAAGTCGTTATTCAGGCCTTATTTTCGGAAGTCTTCCAAGCACAGTTTACTCGCGATCTCCTACTGCAAAATCACCCCAAACTGGCATGCACCCTAGAGATTTTGGAAGACAAAGATTGGGAAAGGGCTTGGATGGATGATTTTAAACCACAACGTTATGGACAACGTTTATGGGTCTGTCCCACCTGGTCTACTCCCCCAGAACCCAATGCCGTCAATCTCATGTTAGATCCAGGCCTGGCTTTTGGTACTGGAACTCATCCTACCACTGCTTTATGTTTAACCTGGTTAGAACAGGCTGATTTAAAAAATAAGGAAGTTATTGATTACGGTTGTGGTTCAGGAATACTTACTTTGGCTGCTTTAAAATTAGGAGCCGCAAAAGTACATGCAGTTGATATTGATCAGCAAGCCTTACAAGCCACTCAAAATAACGCTTCAGCGAACGAACTGGACGAGCGTAAATTGTCAATTGGTATGCCTGAAACTCTATCTAAACCGGTAGATTTAATTATCGCTAACATTTTATTGGCACCATTAATTTCTCTTAAAGAACGTTTTCAAGAACTACTAAATCCTGAAGGGATGCTCATTGTATCCGGAATACTGGAAGAACAGGCACCTGAACTGATTAAAACCTATGACTCAATGTTTGTCGTAGTTCGTCAGGAAAATCTTAGTGGGTGGTCATTATTGGCGTTTAAGCCTACAAAAAGTAGTTGATCTGATAAGGCTTTGTTGAAGTAACTATTTTTGAACGATAAGTACCAAATAACTATTGGTCATTCTCGAGAGGGCGGCAACATCCATTAATGAGGCATAATGCCGCAGTTATGACATAGATTACCACTTCGCGACAATGACTTACGATGTGTAACAATATCCCTCATAGAGAGAAGATCAACCGCTTTTTCTAGATTAAATAAATAGTTTTAAATTGCCGCAGTTTTCGGTGACGATGTACAACATATTCTGAGATTATCCAGGTTACGATTATTAAGGAAATTATAATGGCCCAAGAACATACATTTTCCGCTTTTCACCCCAAAAGAGCCCTTCTTAGTGTCTCCGATAAACGAGGCATTGTTGAATTGGGGAAAGCACTTCACCAACAAGGTGTAGAACTTATTGCAACAGGAAATACCGCTGCAATACTCAGAGAGAATAAATTGCCAGTTACCGATGTCAGTGAGTGCACAGGCTTTCCCGAAATGCTTGATGGTCGGGTGAAAACACTGCACCCAGCTATCCATGGCGGTTTACTTGCACGTGGGAAAAAAGATGCAAAGACACTCCGAGAACATTCAATCAGGCCCATTGATTTACTTGTAATCAATTTATATCCTTTTGAACAAACCATCAGCCGCCCTGACTGTAATTTCAATGAGGCTATCGAAAATATTGATATCGGTGGACCCGCTATGATTCGCTCCGCGGCAAAAAATCATGCCCACACCTTTGTGGTAGTTAAACCTGAGGATTATGCAGAACTGATTCACTACTTAAACACCCAAAAAACTCCTTCAGACTGGGGATTCACCTTAGCTAAAAAAGCCTTCGCTCACACCGCAGCCTATGATGCAGCAATTACTAATTATCTAACCACTTTAGATCAAAATTACACCCCCTGTGGATTTCCTGAGGTCCTTACCTGTCAATTTAACAAAATAACCGACTTACGCTATGGAGAAAATCCCCATCAACAGGCTGCTTTTTATGTTGATAAAAATACGGCATCGGGCTCTCTTGGCGCTGCGCAATTAATTCAAGGGAAGCAATTGTCCTACAACAATATTTTGGATGCCGATGCTGCATTAGATTGTGTTAAATCTTTTGCTTGCGACAAACCAACCTGTGTTATTGTCAAGCACGCCAATCCATGTGGCATTGCCATCGGGGATTCGCTTCTTCATGCTTATCTCAAAGCCTTTCAATGTGATCCTACATCAGCATATGGCGGCATTATTGCTTTTAACCAAACTTTGGATGCCAATACCGCAAAAACCATTCTGGAAAAACAATTTGTAGAAGTCATTGTAGCTCCTGATGTCAGTAATGAAGCCAAAAAAGTTCTTGCCAATAAAGAAAATGTTCGTGTTTTGTTGACTGGAACTTGGAAACAAGATGAGGCATTTCGCTTGAACATGAAAAAAGTAGATGGTGGGTTACTTGTTCAAGAACATGATTCACTCTTACTCGGAGGTTATGAATTAAAAACCGTGACCCTAAATAAACCCTCTGAACAGCAAATGAATGATTTAATGTTTGCCTGGCGTGCTGTAAAACATGTTAAGTCCAACGCCATTGTTTATGCTAAAGATGTGGCAACCATAGGATTGGGAGGCGGCCAAACCAGCCGTGTCATGAGCGCCCGCATCGGTCTTTGGCAAGCAGAACAAATGGGGTTAGACACTCATGGTGCAGTCATGGCTTCTGATGCCTTTATCCCTTTTCCTGATACCGTAGAGATTGCTGCAGAGGCAGGAATTTCTGCAATTATTCAACCAGGTGGCTCAATCAGAGATTCACAAATAATTGCTTGTGCTGAGGAGCATGGGCTAATTATGGTCTTCACTGGCGTCCGTCATTTTAAACATTAATAAAGAAGAATAGCGACCGGTCATCCCCAGTACAACCAGGGATGACGACAAAGAGTCCTGGGTTTCACTACGCTTTATCCAGGCTATAATATGGAGAAATACGGTGAGTACTCTTGTAATTACAGGGATTAGTCGAGGAATAGGGCTGGAAACAGCTAAAATCTTCTTAGCACAGGGTTGGCACGTTATTGGCACATCAACGAATGGACATACTCCCCTAACACACAAGAATCTAACAATCTATCCGCTGAATTTATTGGATTCCGAACAAATTAATCACTTCGCAAAACAATTACCAGAAATTGATGTCTTAATTAACAACGCTGCCGTTTTACAGGAAGATTGGCGCGAAAAAAAAATTAACATGCGCCAGTTAAAGGAAACCTTTGCGATCAATGTATTTGGCACCATTGAATTAACGGAACAATGCATTCCACATTTAAATACTCACGCTCAAATCATTAATATTTCTTCAGGATGGGGTGCTTTTAGTTCCAATGACTCCGCTTCGGTACCCCATTATAAAATGTCCAAATCATGTCTCAACATGTATACCTTACTTTTAGCAGAAAGGTTACCTGAAATTACGGTCTCAAGTTTTGACCCGGGATGGGTCAAAACGGATATGGGTACCAACAACGCACCCAAGCACCCATCCCAAACAGCACAAGAACTCTATGAGCTGGTCAATAAAAAAAAGAAAAGTGGTTCTTTCTGGCATAATGGATCAATTAGAGCATGGTAAATTCCTTGATTAAAACCAAAGTCAATGCAATGAACAAACTAATAACTTGCTAAATACCAATAAAAAAACCAAAATATACTCCTGTTAATTTGTCTAACAGGAGTTAGGATGACCCATGACAAAGAACTTGGTGAGTTATTACAAGCTATCGCTGAAAAAAGCCTGCAAATTATTTCCGATATAAAGGAAACGCCATTACAACTTTCATTAATTATCAATCAATATATTGATCTCACGGAACATTTTCAAAATGTGATGACTATTCTGTTGCAGAATCCAGAAAAAATCTGGGAAATGCAACTCGCATACTGGCAAGATGCTATTAATTTAACACAATCTCAAATGCAACACTGGTTGAATGGAACTCCCATGCCTATTCCTGATCCTCGATTTCGCGAGGAGGAGTGGCTCAATAATCCCTTTTTCAATATGTTAACTCAGCACTATCTTTTAGCCAGTCAGCATATGAATTCTTTATTTGAACAATTGGAATACCCTGACAAAAACACCGCAAAACGTCTGCAGTTTTTTACCAAGCAGTATTTAGATGCATTGTCTCCGGCTAATTTTGTTCATACCAATCCTCAGCTTATGGATGAGACATTGAAAAGCCATGGTAAAAATTTACTACATGGCTTGCATAATTTACTCTCTGATTTGGAAGTTGAGTCCCCGCGTCTCATGATAAAAATGACAGATACAGATGCGTTTAAACTGGGTGAAAATATTGCTGTGACTCCTGGAAAAGTAGTCTTTCGCAACAGCATGATGGAGCTTATCCAGTATGCGCCGCAAACAGCCAAAGTCAAATCGGTTCCTCTTCTTATTATCCCGCCTTGGATAAACAAATATTATATTATGGATTTAAGCCCGCATAACTCACTCATTTGCTGGTTAGTGAAACAAGGAATTACGGTGTTTATTATCTCTTGGGTTAATCCAGACTCCAATTTCTCTCATAAAAGTTTGTATGATTATTTAAATGAAGGGCCATCAACTGCGATTAATATCATTCGAAAACAACTGAATGTAGCGCAAGTTAATACCATGGGATTTTGTATCGGAGGAACACTTCTGTGCATGTTACTTGCGTACAATAAGGCACATCAAGATAACTCGATTCGGAGTGCCACCTTCTTGGCATCCATGATTGATTTCAGTGATCCAGGTGATATTGCCGTTTTTATTGATGAACAACAAATCGCCAAACTTGAGGATGAAATGAAGTCAAAAGGATATCTTGCAGGAAAATTCATGGCTTCAAGTTTTAACTCCCTACGAGCAAATGACCTGATTTGGTCGTTTTTTATTAAAAATTATCTGCGTGGTAAAAACCCTGTGCCTTTTGATATATTGTACTGGAACTCTGATTGCACCAATATGCCAGCAACAATGCATTCTCAATATTTAAGATGGATGTATCTGCACAATGACTTGGTCAAACCAGGTAAGATCCATCTTAACCATACCCCAATTGATATCAGCACCATTGACATCCCTACCTTTTTTCTCTCCACTGAAAAAGATCATATCGCACCATGGAAAACAACCTACTTGGGCTTTAAAATGATGAATGGCCCTAAACGCTTTGTTCTCGGAGGCTCTGGTCATATTGCAGGAATTATCAATGCACCTGAAGCGAAAAAATACGGCTATAAAGTGAACCTTCGAGCCCCTGCTCATGCAGAGCAATGGCTGGAACAAGCAACAGAACATCCAGGCTCGTGGTGGCCGGAATGGTTGACGTGGTTAAAGCCTCATTCTGGGAAACTCATACCTGCACCTGATTTTAATAAACTCCCATTAAAACCAATAATGGATGCGCCAGGTAGTTATGTTTTGAAGAAATAAAATCGACCAGCAGCTCGCCGATTTAAGTCATTCCCCTCTCCCACAAGCGGGAGAGAGGATTTCTTCTACTAGATGACCGTTTTGTTTCAACAGCTAGCTCTAAGCTAATTCTTCTCTGAGTTCTTTTTCAATGGTTAAATAGTCAATTTTTCCTGAAGGCAGCACAGGAATTTTGCTTCCTGAAACAATCTGTTGCGGGATAAGCAATTCAGAATAAGCCAGTTCTTGTATTCTTTTCACAAAACTTGCTTTATCCGCATTCGTTGCCTCACTATACAAGATAATTGCTTCTCCTTTTCTCGGACTTTTCTTACTCACTGCAGCATGGAGTAATTCAGGCCAAATCGACGAAGCAATGCCCTCTACTGCAGTAAGAGAGACCATTTCACCTGCGATCTTAGCAAACCGTTTAGCACGACCCGCAATGGTAATAAATCCTTCGTCATTCATCGTGACGATGTCCCCAGTATCATGCCATCCATCCGCTGGAGAAATAAGCGCTCCTGGTTTTTCGGAAGAGAGATAGCCCGTCATTACATTAGGACCGCGAACTATTAAACGCCCTCCTTCAGCAATGCCATCTACAGGTTCAATTCGACTCTCCATGAATGGTAATAACATCCCCACACTCCCTGGTATAGAAGCTAGAGGACAATTCATGGAAATTACGGGTGCGGCTTCTGTAGCACCATAGCCTTCATAAATTTTTACACCAAAAGTATCTATCCAATGGCGAATGGTTTCAGGCTTCACTTTTTCGGCGCCAGCAAAAATGTAACGCACGCTGCTAAAATCATGTCGCTCTGCCGCTCGAGCATAGCCTGTTAAAAAAGTATCAGTTCCAAACATAATCGTAGCGCCGGTTTGATAAACCAAACCCGGAATTATTTTATAATGCAAAGGAGAAGGATAATAAAAGCAACTAATTCCATTGATTAGAGGGAGAATTGAACCAGTAGTTAATCCAAAACAGTGAAAGATAGGTAAGGAATTAAAAAATTTATCCCGAAAAGAAAAGTCAACGCGCGAAGTTAACTGGGCGCAATTCGCTTGTAAATTCGAATGGGTTAAGACAACTCCTTTAGGAACTCCTTCTGAACCGGACGTAAATAATATCACGCCCGTATCTTCCGGAGATACCGGCTCACCAATGAGTTGATAAGCTCGGGAAGGAAATCGTCCCTTGAGTAATCCAGAAAGTTTATGACCTAAATTTATTGAAGATTTAAAATCCTCCAGAAAGAAAACGTTTATTCCTGCGTTCTGTAATCCCACGACCAAATCTTCCAGTTTCGCTGTGGTGATGAATTGTCTTGCCGTATAGATTGTTTTTACTTCTGCAACCTTACAGGTAACCAACAAACTGTGGAGACCAAGACTAAAATTTAACATGGCAGGGATACGTCGATATGCATGCAACGCAAAAAAGGTAACCATTCCCGCAATAGTTGTAGGCAACATGACGCCTACATGTTCTCCAACCTGGGTCTGTTTTTTAATTTGTCGACCCAAAATAAAACAACGTGCAAGAAATTGCTTATGAGTTAAGGGAGCGCGATTTGCATCTTCAATCAATGCCTTGTTCTTTGTTCCTAACGCAGCTCCTTGAATAAGAGCCTCGAACATGGACATGGGTTGAAAGCTGTTTGCAAAAGTTAGCTCGCTAATCAAACGAAATAAATGTGTGCTCACTGAATTTCTGTCAAGGGGCTTATTTTTATCCTGCATATAGGATTGTGTCGGCAATACATGCAAAATAATTTTGGGGAATAAACGAATAAGGTGTTTGTCTTTGCTTAAAGAGAAAATACTGTGCTGAGCACCATCAATACGTATCGGGATAACCGATGCTCCTGCTTTTTGTAATACCATTCCCGGAGCATCAAAAACCTTCAAGCTCTCTTCCTGCACGCCTATTCCTTGAGGAAAGATAACACACCGCTTTCCCTCTCGTATCGCTTTGATCAATGCCCTTGCAGCAAAAGCATTGGTAGAATCGATGGTAATTACATCGGCAAATAGCCTTACCATCTTCATCCGAAGTTTACTTGATGAGTATGGCGGAAAAGCTACAGTCAATTGCTCAGGTAAAAAAGCGGCCAGCAACAGCAAATCAATTGTGGAAGTTCTATTTGCAACAATGACTGAGTTGGGTTCGGGCTGATAATTACCACGCAACTCTACTTTAAACCAGCGTACTAATAGTGCTTTAACCCACTTACGGGCTCGCTGCTTTTGTTTTTCCTTCCAAGTAACTTGTTCCATGTTAGAGTATCTCTTATAAAAAATTCGCTTTCGGTTATACCCAATCAATCATTTTTTTTCAAGATTGCAACGCATAACCAGGTGTAATAGACTTCTTGATAAATTTGATTACTAAGGGCAGCCGTGCGTTTACTGACAAAAACTTATCCGACGCCAAAACAAATCCTATGAATTTTCGTATTATTCATCCCGCTAAAACTATCTTTATTGTTTTAGCCTTGGTATTCCTAATTACCACTGCCTTTTTATTTCAAAAATATTCAAGTGAGATTATTAACTGGGTTGACCATCTAGGCTGGCTTGCACCGCTTTTATTTTTAATTATATATTGTTTTGCCACGATTATGTTCTTACCCACGATGGTGATCACTTTAGCAGGAGGGGCTCTTTTTGGACCCTTTTTTGGTACCCTCCTCAATTTATTAGGCGCAACAAGTGGTGCTGCTTTTTCCTTTTTGATCACCAGGCATCTCGTTTATGACTGGTTTTCTCAAAGAAAAGGAAAAAGACTAAAAAAACTAATCTCTGCCGTAGAACAACGAGGGTGGATGATTGTTGCCATTCTGCGATTATTCCCGATTGTTCCTTTTAATCTAGTCAATTATGGCCTTGGAATCACTGCGATAAAATTCCGACCTTATCTCATTACTACTTTTTTGTTTCTTATACCTGCTGAAATTGTATACACCTATTTTGGATATGCGGGAATGGAGGCTTTATTAAAACAAGGAGCATTTTATAAAAGTAAAGGAATCCTAATAGCAACCTCAATCATCGTGCTGTTGTGTATTATCAAGGTCATGCATTTTAATTACTTTCGTCGCAAATACTCAGAGAAGAAGATAATTGACTGAGTAATGGGTGCTCTACCAAAAATGGAATATCGTCCAGGGAGCATATTGGACGAATCCCCTGTAAGGAATTAGTCGCAAAAAGAACATCCGCTTCTTTTAACATGGATTTTGTCAAAGAAACTTCTCTGCACATTAACCCCTGTTGTTTCGACAGTTGCAAAATCCTTGAGCGGGTAACTCCAGGAAGTACGCCATCGGATACAGGAGGAGTCAGCAGGCAATTATCCTGTATCAAAAATAAATTCGCACAGGTGGTTTCCGTTGCATGATGCTGCAAGTTAAAAAACAACGCCTCATCAGCACCTAAAGCATTTGCTTGACGTCGGGCTAAAATAGCCTCTAAATAGTTGACCGATTTAACTTGATATATAGGATTGTTTCCATCTCTTAACCACGGCGCGCTAACCAATCGCAGGGGATGGGTTTCCACGGTATAGTTAAAAGTCTGGAATATAAGCTGGCTTATCTGTCCCTGAGCTGCTAAGCCCCTAGGTGCCGAGCCGCCACTTAGAATTGCTTTAATACCACCATGATATAAATTATCGCATTTAATTTTATGAAACAGATGCTCTCGCCATTGCTTAAAAGAAAGATCAAAGGGAATACCTAGCTTTAGCGCAGAATCATTTAAACGTTGCCAATGCAAAAAAGCACAACATGGCCTGGCACTCTCCACTTTAAGCGTTTCAAAAAGACCCTCGCCCAAAAAAATGCGATCATCAATTGGAAACGCAAAATTACTGTCCCCTTCAGGGAGTACTCGTGTTCGTGTCATTACTTACTTAAACCTATTATTCAAGAAAAAGCAGTTGCATCGGATACGAGTGTTTATTGACAAGGGAGGTTAATAATCGCCAAAATCGTCCAGCTCATCACGCAAACGTTTTTCATCCAACATATTTTCCAATCGTCTACGAGCGTCCAAACCATTAGGAACAACTTCGGTAACCTCGGCTTCAACATCCAACTCACTATCAACATCAACGAAGTCTTCTCCGACTTCTACAACAGCATCTTCATCATCTTCAAATAAATCACTCATACCATTCTCTCAATGAGTTATACTGTACATGGAATCTAGGGGCTGTCGACACTAGAATTGTCAACAGATCCTAATATCAAAGGATCACAAAAAACCAGGACGGCTTATATACCTTATTTTTTCTTCCTTGCCTAGTTTTTTATAAAAAAATTTGCAATTTCCTAAGATTTCAGAGTGACAAATTTTTTAGAGGATTTCAATACCTTGAATTTTTACAATAAAGAATCGATAATTTAAAGAGAATAATACACCGATACTTGTATGACCGATCAAGTCAAAAAGGCTTTAAGAGATACAATGAAACAAATACGCTCCAAGATATCTGTTTCGTATCGTGCCGCAGCTTCGAGTCAAGTATGCAATCGCATTCGCTTGTTAGAGCACTATCGAAATGCCAAACAAATCGCACTATATTTTGCGATTAACGGTGAAATTGATGTGGATGAACTTTGGAGGAATGCGCTCTCACAAGGAAAAATCTGTTATTTTCCTGTTCTTAATGAAGAAAATTTAACTCTTTCTTTTTTACCAGCAACATCGGATACCCCCTTCCAAAAAAATCGTTACGGGATTGCTGAACCCGCTGTTGATCCTGATTTGTCCATTCCTGTCGAAGAATTAGACTTAGCCATAGTGCCATTAGTTGCTTTTGATGTACGTTGTAATCGCCTTGGTATGGGTGCTGGTTATTACGATCGAACCTTTAAAGGTAGAGAAAATTGTCCTTTATTTGGTGTCGCTTACCAATTTCAACGTGTCGACTCCATCGAACCTGAACCCTGGGATATCCAGCTCAATGCAGTCATTACTCAACGTGCCATCTATTGGTATGGGGGAGATTAGGTTAAAGCATCTGCATTAATTTCTCCCGTACGCACGCGGACCACTTGCTGCAACTCATAAACGAAAATTTTGCCATCACCAATTTTTCCGGTATACGCAGATTTACAAATCGCTTCAATTGCCAATTCAACCATATCATCAGGTAAGGCCAATTCAATTTTAATCTTAGGAAGGAAATCAACTACATATTCAGCACCTCGGTACAGCTCCGTATGACCTTTTTGTCGTCCAAAGCCTCTGGTTTCAGAAATAGTTATTCCTGGCACTCCTATTTCCATTAACGCTTCATGGACATCATCCAGTTTAAAAGGCTTAATAATTGCCATAATCATTTTCATAATATATTCCGCTGTGATAATACTTTTGTTAGACTCTTTGCAAAAACAAACATGGAGTGATTATGTTCGACCCCAAACAATTTGACGATTTAGCAAAAAAACTTTTTGCTGCCCTTCCCCCAAGTCTACAAAACATTGAAAAAGACATCCAACAAAAATTTAAAGAAGTGTTACAAGCAGCTTTTGCGCATATGGATCTGATTACTCGCGAAGAGTTTGATGTACAAACCAAAGTTCTGGGACGAACCCGAGAAAAAGTAGAACACCTTCAAAAGCAAGTCGATATTTTAATGACCCAGCTTAATAAAGAACAAAAGTAGTTGCTGCATCAGTTCCAGCGACAAGACTATAAGCCTATAAACTTTGTTTTAGATTCTAAGACATATCTGATTCGAGGAACAGAGTTTACTTAAGTCAATAGATAGAGATAACGAAGCAATAAAGGAAAAATGCGGGTTACGCTCTAATTTTGTCGAACAATTAGTCCAACATCACAGGAATAAGCAATGAATCTTGCGTTTACTAAAACACGTAGTACTGTGGGGATATTGGCACAACCTGTGTCAGTAGAAGTTCATTTATCGAATGGTTTGCCTGGTTTTACAATCGTAGGCCTTGCTGAAACCGCCGTGAAAGAAAGCAAGGATCGAGTCCGCTCTGCAATTATTAATAGCCAGTTTGAATTTCCCTGCCGAAAAATCACCGTCAATTTGGGGCCTGCTGATTTACCTAAAGCAGGAAGTGGTTTTGATTTACCTATCGCTCTTGGTATTCTTGCTGCTTCCAAGCAAATTCCTCAAAACCAATTAACCGACCATGAGTTTATAGCCGAACTTGCTTTAAGTGGCGAGCTTCGGGGCATTTCCGCTATTATTCCAGCTGTCCTAGCAGCAAATAAAGAAAAAAGCTCACTGATTATCGCCAGTGCTAATGCACATGAGGCCTCCTTGACCGGATATCAAAACATCTACAGTGCCAATAACTTACGTGAAGTATGCAGCTACCTTTGTCAAGGAACTTCATTACACTTCCTCCCCCCTAAACCTGAATCATGCTCGATGCGCTATACAGACGATTGGTCTGATATTAAAGGGCAGTTTCATGCGAAAAAAGCAATGGAAATTGCCGCATATGGCGGACACAGTATTTTACTCAATGGGGCTCCTGGAAGCGGAAAAACCATGCTAGCCAAACGATTCAGGACTCTTTTGCCCCCCTTATCTGAAGCAGAGGCCCTGGAATGTATCGCAATTAACTCCATACGCGGTAAATTACCTGATTTTAGTGAATGGTGCGCCCCACCTTTTCGCACTCCCCATCATACCGCCTCCCCCGTATCCTTAGTTGGCGGGGGAAATCCCCCAAAACCAGGAGAAATATCACTGGCACATCATGGGGTGTTATTTTTGGATGAGTTACCTGAATTTGATCGACACGTCCTAGAAACCTTAAGACAACCACTCGAATCAGGAACAATATGCATTTCAAGAGCGGCAGCACAAATAGAATTTCCAGCGAAATTTCAGCTCATCGCAGCAATGAATCCCTGCCCATGTGGACAATGGGGCAATCCTCAGGCGAACTGTTTGTGCAGCCCTGATCGCATCAAGCGATATCATGCCAAGATTTCAGCACCTTTACTGGATCGCATCGACATGCATATCTCCGTCCAGGCACTCACTCAGGAGGAGTTAGTTACTCCGAATAGTAATCCCGATAAACAAAGTGATCTCATCCGAGAACAAGTTATTAAAGTACGAGCCATACAGTTGGACCGACAAGGTTGTCTTAATGCCTATATAGGAGCCAATACATGTGAAAAAATTTGTGGATTAGGTTCTGAGGAACACGATTTTTTACGACAGTCTATGCTGCAACTCAAACTGTCTGCCCGGGGGTATCATCGTTTATTGAAAGTTGCACGAACTATTGCTGACATTAATGCAAGCAACCAGGTATGCTTAGAGCATTTACAACAAGCATTATCCTTCAGGCATGCTTTACGCACTCCCGGATAAAGGGGATTACCGTTAAACTCCCTTCTCCCCTTGGGGAGTAGGTGCCCTTCAGGGCGGATGAGGGTATTGATTTTAACTCACCAACCCCTACCCCTCTCCCACAAATGGGAGAGCGGCTTCTTAATGGCAGTTAGGTCAATTCCAAATTAAACGTTAAATTGAGTAACCGTATCAGGTAGTAGATTACGGGAACGAACACTCCCAAGACGAAAATAATGATCATGGTTGATATTGAATAATGCATTGCTTGACCAGATTGGATCTCATTATTTCCATAGATGTTTTTTCTTTTGCTTAATAGAGAGCATAGGAGCAATAAACCATAAAAATGGCTGGAGAAAAAACTGATTCGGACCCAAGCATGAGACATTACTTGGCTGTTAACATAATCAATAGGAAAATTGAGGAGAAAGAGACATAAGAGCCACATCAACATGGTTTTTGGCGAAAAGTCATGCTCTTTTAATGCCACAAACCAAATAAGGATCATGGGAAGAATTAACACTGGAAAATAATACATCCATCCAAAAGGGCTCAGAAATAACATCATCGCTAAGGTCAGACAAAAGGGTTGGTGATTTACCGGATCCTTTTGATTTGGACCTAGTTTTCGCCAATACCATCGAAGCAAAAATAAAAATAAAACACCATAGCACAGATTAACTAGTTTCAAATAAAACATATCAGGGAGTTTCTCTCCCCCAAAAAATAGACGAAAAATAAACCCATAAATTGAGGCATTCCAATCATCCCCATACCAAAACACCCCTCGCATCATTCTAAAATATTGCTCATAAACCACCGGCCCATGAGCCAGGAGGGGAAGACATGCAGCCACTAATAAAGTAACCAACATGATTGCAAAAACTCGTTTACGACCTTGTTTTAAAACATAGAAAAATAACAAAGCCGGAAATAATTTGATCGCAATGATAATGCCCCAGAATATACCTGCACGATAGTCACGATCATTTATATAAAAATAATACCCCCCCATAATTAAAAACAATAAAATACATCCAAATTGCTGAGTCACCAGATTCATTAGTGTGGGAAAAAATGCGAAATAGAGAAGATAGACATTGATATAATGTTTCTGCAAAAAACGATGCGAAAACGCATAATAAAAACTAATGGTTACTCCAATTATGCCTAAAATGAACGAAATGCAAACCCAAACAAGTAATGCGTTGGAATAGCTTAATCGCGTTAAAAAGCTAAATCCCCACAAAACAAACGGTGGATTTAAATTAGCAGGCAATATTTTTATAGCGGGCAAAAACGTAGTAAAGAAATTTCTATAAGGATTTTCCCCTTGCATTAATGCCTGAGATGATAGATAAAAAGAAGAGAAATCAACTCGTTGATAATGCTTAAAAATAAAATAGAAAAGCAAACAGTAAAAACTCAGCAATACTAAAATGCATAGATGCTGATAGCGATCGCTCATGGGTATATCCTTCTGAATCAGATGCACATCCTATTGAAAAGCCCCATTTGTACTCAAATCTGACTCTTCTCCAAGACGCTTATTTTGAGCTAAATCCTCGGATGGTCCATTTAAATTATTCTGTCCTGTGATGTGCTTAATATTACACTTGATGATTTAATGCATCAAAAATTGCCATGCGTACAAAAACGCCATTTGCAACTTGACTCAGTATAAAAGAATGTGCCCCGTCTGCAACATCACTGTCTATTTCAATCCCTCGATTTATAGGTCCCGGATGCATCACCATCACGCCAGGTTTAGCATAGGTCAGATTTTCTTTGGTTAGCGCAAAATCACGTCGATAAGTATCGAGATCCAAATGATCGGACTCTGCTAAACGTTCGTGTTGCACTCGCAAACAAATCACCACATCTGCATCAATTAATCCATCGCGTAAACTATGGGTGACTCGTCCATAATGCACGGTCTGTGGTTGCCAAATCTCCGGAGCAACCAAGACAAGCTCACCCACTCCCAATTGAGCACAAATACATTGAAAAGAATTCGCCACCCTTGAGTGCCTAATATTTCCTAGAATTGCTATTTTTAATTGATCCAATCGCGGTTTTCGCTCAAGTATTGTCATCATATCAAGCAAAGCTTGGCTTGGATGTGCATGGGTACCATCACCTGCATTGATTATATGGGCTAAATCCCCAATTTGTTGGGCCAAATTTTGCTGTAACCCATTCTGACGATGGCGAATTACAAAATAGTGGATTCCCATGGCAGCAAGGGTGCGAACGGTATCCTCAATGGTCTCTCCCTTGGTTTCTGAAGAGCTGTGGAGGTCGAGATTGATTACTGGCATGGATAAACGCTTTGCAGCCAACTCAAAACTTACCCGAGTTCGCGTACTGTTTTCATAAAATAAATTTGCAACCGTATATTGTGCATATGATGGATAATGATTCTGATTTTTGAAATACACCGCACGTTGTAGTATGGATTCAATTTGTTGACGTGATAATTGACTAATTTCTAAGAAATGATTCATAAAAACCTTATTTTTAACTAAACCGCTTGGACTCTGAGGTCTCTTCCCGCTTCGCTAGATTGAGCCATGAATTCATGTCATCCCGACCATAGCGAGGGATGACTTGGGTTGTATGTGGCTATGATAGTAGAATGCGGACAGACCCTATTCAGGATGTTGTAGCCATTGCTCCAGTATAACACAAGCCGCTATACTATCTACCTCAGTTTGCTTGATTTTACGATATCCACCTTGTGCAAACAATTGCTCTCTAGCCGCAACCGTTGAAAACCGTTCATCAACTAAATGAACCGGTAAAGTAAATCGCTTGCGCAATTCCTTGGCAAATCGGCGCGCAGCGGAAGTTGTGTATAATTCACTGCCATCAATACAGGTAGGAATACCTACAATTAATGCTTGCGGGGACCACTCAGCAATCACTTTGGCAACCAAATCCCAATCAGGCACACCGGATCGAGCACTCAAAGTCGCTAAAGGGGAGGCGCTGCATGTTAATTGTTGCCCTACTGCAACACCAATGCGTTTATAACCGAAATCAAAACCTATATAAACAGGACTAGGCATGGCCGACATTTGAACTGAGTTGGCTCATTCTAATCCCTAGAGTGGACCCTGCATATTCCCAACGATCTTCGAAGGGAACCTCATACAAAATCTCCGATCGATAAGGACAAACCAACCAAGTATTTTCAAGAATTTCTTTTTCCAATTGATTTTCCACCCATCCAGCATAACCTAAAGTAATTAAAACATCTTTAGGTCCTTTATCTTCTGCGATGGCACGAATAATATCATTTGATGTAGTAACCGTCACCTCATCTTGTAAAAACAAGCTGGATCGCCACCCACCAAATTGTTTATGAATCACAAATCCCCTTTCAGGTTGTACTGGCCCGCCAAACATTAAAGGCATTTTGCTTTGCTCCATACGAACTGGCTCAATATGTAACTGCTCAAAAACGATGGCAAGGGGAAATTGCATGGGGCGATTGACAATTAGACCTACAGATCCTTGTTCATGATGTTCACATATGTAAATCACTGTTCTTTCAAAATTAGGATCATTTAGAGAAGGCATTGCAATCAGCAAATGATTAGCCAACGAGCTTATAATTGCCATGAGCCCTCCCGAAGGGTTAGTTTATTGATTAGGTTTATATTAATTATATACCAATTGTATATTTTTTATTCAGAGACAATTAAAAATCATGCTCTACTGTAACCTTTACATAAAGTGTTGCTTGCTGCGAAAAAGGCCTTCCAGCGGTATAAGACACAGAGGAAGAGTCTGTATCCTCTGTTCCCTCAGGAGTTCCTAAAGAAACCCATTTATTTAATGGGACCATTAAGGTTGTATCTATATTTTGATTATCAAATTGCTGTCCGCCTGCGGGATTTTGTTGTTCACGTACTCGACGCACTTTTAACTCGACCTTTGAACCACGCATCACCGGTTGAACCAGCAATCCATTTTTTATCTGATGTTGTTCGTAAGCTATTCCCGTAAAAAATCCTGCACCTACCGAGGTGATGATTGGCACTTCTTCCCCAGTGGAGACAAAGGCAGATTCACCACTCATTACTTTAACTGATTGTGAACGCTTCACTTCGGCTGGAGACTGCGAACTATAGGTCACAGAATTTTCATTTTGTGCACTAAGCCAATTAGGGTCGCCTTGATAAATAGAAATTTTAAATGTTACGGGGGGCACATCAATTTGATGCAATACGGCTCTAATTTGGGTTAATGTCTGAGGAGCAACTTGCACAATTAAAGTTTGCCCAGAGCCACTTATTTTTTCTCCGGATTGCAACAGGGGTTGCACTAATTGAATCACTTTTTGAACAGGGACATAATGCAGTTCAATCACCTTGGTGATTAGCGTTTGCGAAAACACATTATTTGCCAACAATAATAAACCGATTAACCAAAATCGCTTCATCCCGAACTCCTTGTCCCTGATATTCATCCATGAATTTCATGTAAGGGAAAATATATTATGGTAAACCCTAATATCTGATTGTAGACCAATATAAAAGAACAAGGGAATAAAATAAAAATATTTTTAGCTTTAAGCCCTCTTCACAATTCTCTTGAAAAATCCATTGGTCAAGGAAAAAAATACTTGAACCCTAATTCAATTGTTTTGTTCCTGAAAAAGTTTGGGGTATACTTCTCCAAAATTTGCTTAAGAGATGCGAACATCATGGGTAGCATATTTAATATGTTTGGTCCTTCACCGATAAGGCCAATAGAACAACACATGCGGAAAGTACACCAATGCGCCAAGCAGCTCTACCCATTTTTTGAAGCAGTCCTAAAAAAAGATTGGATAACTGCTGATAAAATAAAAGAAAAAATAATTTCTCTCGAAAAAGAAGCTGACTTAATTAAACGAGATTTACGTCTCCACTTACCGACTGGGCTCTTCCTCCCTGTTTCGCGTACTGATCTTCTCGAGCTACTTAGTGCCCAGGATTTCATTGCGAATAAAGCAGAAGATATTGCCACACTGATTATTAGTAGGCAAATGCTCATTCCAGAGACGCTCATTCCAATTTTTATGCCTTTTTTAAGCCGTTGCCTGGATGCATCAAAACAGGCGTGTAAGGCAATCAATGAATTAGATGAATTGTTGGAAACAGGTTTCAGGGGCTCTGAAGTTAAGATTGTAGAAGAAATGATCCTAACCCTTTATGAGATTGAACATGACAGCGATGAACGTCTAACAGATATCAGGCATCGTATTTTTGAATTCGAAAAAGAATTATCTGCAATTGATGCAATTTTCCTCTATAAACTGGTCCAATGGATTGATGATTTAGCCGATGGTGCCCAACATGTGGGTAGTCGTCTTCAAATTCTAATAGCTCGGTAGTCAAATTCTATGGATTATTCAATTATATATCTTGTTATAGCGGTCATCTTGTGTTTTATGATGACTTGGGGTGTTGGTGCTAATGATTTGGCCAACGTCATGAGCACGACCATGGGCTCAAAAGCAGTTACAGTGAAACAGGCGATGCTGATCGCCATAATTTTTGAGTTTGCTGGCGCATTTTTAGGAGGGACAGGCGTTACCGAAACAATGCGTGATGGAATTATAAATTCCAGTCAACTCTCTGGACAACCCTTGATCCTAATTGAGGGTATGCTGGGGGTTTTATTGGCATGCACTATATGGATGAATCTTGCGAGTTATCTTGGAGTTCCTGTGTCGATTACCAATGCATTGGTAGGTTCCATGGTGGGTTTTGGCACCATAGTTTTAGGACCACAAGCAATCCATTGGAATCAAGTAAGTCGCATCGCCATAAGCTGGGTTACTTCTCCCATGATTTCAGGAATCACCGCTTTCGTATTATTTACCAGCATTCAACAAACTATTTTTGTCAAAAGTAATCCTTTAACTAAAGCGAAACTATATATTCCTATTTACCTTTTTCTTATCGGCTCCATTTTATCATTTATCACGGTATTTAAGGGACTCAATCATTTCCATATTCACCTGAATTTCAAACAAAATCTTGCGGTAACCTTAGCAACCAGCATCATTATTACGATTATAGGGATGATCTTTATTAAACGTATCCCCGAACATCATAGAATAAGACGTAGAGAACGTTTCATCCAAGTTGAAAAGTATTTTGCTGTACTTATGGCAATGACTGCATGTGCAATGGCTTTCGCACATGGTTCCAACGATGTAGCGTTAGCCGTCGGTCCCCTCTCAATAATCCATAGTTTGGTTATGGATTCACATCAATCTTTTAATGCCAATAATTACCCAGCTTGGATTATATTGTTAGGTGTCGTTGGTGTAGTAACTGGACTGCTGATGTATGGAAGAAAGGTAATTGAAACCGTAGGTAGTGCCATCACGGCGCTTACACCCAGCCGTGCTTTTGCAGCCACTCTTTCTGCGGCAACAACCGTTGTCGTTGCCACAAGCACAGGAATTCCAGTTTCCGCAACCCAAACATTAGTGGGGGCTGTTCTTGGGGTTGGTCTGGCACGAGGTATCGGTGCATTAAATCTGATTGTAATTCGCAACATCTTCATGTCATGGGTTCTAACTTTGCCTGCGGCGTCTATTCTAACGATTTTAGCCTATAAATTATTGCATTTTTTCCTGGGTTAAAAACTCATTTATTCCCTCATAAGAGCCGTCATCCTAAGGAGTTGAGTATGATGGGTCTCCTAGAAAGAGCATCCTAGTGATGCTCTTTTACACCATTGAGATTTTTCACTACGTATGGAATGTGTCATGGCAATCAATCGCGTTGCTTTAAGATTTTGAGGCAAGAGGTGTTGATGTTAAACGGAGGCTGAGGCGGGGAGCCCGGATTAGATAAAGTCGCAATCCGGGACTGAGGATACATTGCCGTATTAAGCTACGCTAATACGGGCTACATGATAAAAGCTTAAAACTCTTCCCAAATTTCACCTTTATCATTCTTATAATCTTTATTATCACGCATTAGAGAAATACGTTTGTGCTTATTAATTTCTTTAATTTGTGATGCGGACTTATCATGCGTTGCATCAAATTCAAATAAAAATTTGTCATAAGGACTTACATATGCTTTATCTATATCGTTTGAGTTCATAACTAATCCAAAATAACTTTAATTTAAACCAACTATTTTATAGCTTTTTCATCTAAGTTACCATTATTCTTACTTTAAAAGAATTAGAGGCGAAAAGATGAGTGTAAAAAAAGCAGAGTTACATGTTCATTTGGAAGGATCTATCACTCCTGAATTAGCAGCAAAGCTGGCTGCACGCAATAAATTAATACTCCCACAAGGCCTGGTCGCTCCTGATGGAAAAAGCTATCTATCCAAAGACTTTCTCGATTTTTTAAAAGTATACGATACGCTTGCATCCGTTATTCGATATCCTCAGGATTATTATGATATTACCTTAGATTACTTACGTGCTCGTGCTCAAGAAGATGCAATCTATGTAGAGATGATGTATTCCCCTGATCACGCTGAACTCGCCAGTAAAATCCCTTCCGCAGAACATTTGGCAGCGATTCAACAAGCAATTGATGATGCTAAAGAACAATTCGATATAATAGGACGAATTTTAATAACTGCTGTCCGACATTTTGGTGTTGAAGCAGTAGAACGAGTTGCCAAACAAGCCCATAAAGATAAATTTCCCTGCGTCACCGGATTTGGTTTAGGTGGTGATGAAGCAAAGTTCCCTCCTAAATTATTTAGCAAGGCATACCATATTGCTGCTGATGCAGGGTTACAGTGTACAGTCCATGCGGGTGAATTTGCTCCAGCAAGCGGCATGGTCGAAGCGATGGAAAATCTACCGATAAAACGCATAGGACATGGTGTCAATTCAATTTATTCACCAGAGACCATGGCTATGGTGAAAGATAGGGATATAACTCTGGAAGTTTGTCCTACAAGTAATATCTTTTTGGGATTGTTTAAGAATATGAACGAACATCCTTTTCCTAAATTTTATGATGCAGGAATAAAGGTCAGCATCAGCTCAGATGATCCTCCTTTTATGAGTACTACATTGGGTCAGGAGTATCAACGCGTCCAAAACTCCTACGGCTATAGTGATGAGATAATGAATTCTATTACTCGTATGGCGATAGACGCTGCTTTTGTTGATGAGCACACTAAAGCAGCGCTTTTGGCGAAAATTTGATAATCAGTCTTAAAATGAGGTAGCCTGGTAGCGTCAAAACTGCCAGACCCTCATCACACATTAAAACTTTTTTAAATTTCCTTATAGACTAAAATAAATAATAAATAGATAAGGAAATCTCATGCCTATTATATTATTTTGGGTGTGCTCTTTGTGCTCTTTTCATCTGCTTGCTCAATCAATTAACATTGGTACATCAGACTATGGCCCCCCTTTTCAAATCGCCGTAAAAGATAAGGCTCATTTTTATGGCTTTGAAATTGATCTGATGAGGGAAATTTGCCAACGTGCGCAACTGGACTGTCATTTCAAAATTTTTAACTTCAATGATTTATTTAATGAAATGCAAAGCAACCAGATTGACTTGGCCGTAGGAACAATTGCGATAACCCCGGATCGACAAAAAGCTTTTCTTTTCAGTCTTCCCTATCTTATAGGCGGAGGCCAATATGCAACGAAAGGCTCAAGTCCAATTAAAACGATTAAAGATATTCAGGGAAAAACCGTTGGCATAGAAAGGGGAACCATTTTTAAAGCCTGGATTGCTTCCCAATTTGGGGATGGAGTTCAAGTAAAGGAATATGACACCTTGGCTGACGTGTTACAAGCCCTCGATGACAATCATGTCGATGCCGTTTTACTTGATAGTGGTGCAGTTGAATATTGGACTGCTAATAGCAGTGGCCTTTTGAAATCAGTTGGCGAGCCAATGGGGGCCGGGTATGGCATTATGACGAATAAAAATAATGATGCGCTGATTGCTACTATCAACAAATATCTTCTTGAATTAGAAAATGATGGGACCTATTTAAAAATATACCGGCGTTATTTTTAAAAAAATTTAGCTATTTCGAAATCGATGAAAGTCTGATTAAGGCTAATCATTTCGATGCATCTCACCCAGAAGTTGCTCAATATAACGCCTGCAAGTCAATGGGTTATGTAAAAAATTAATGATGCGACGCGTACCGCCAGTGCCTGTAATACATACCATGCCATAACTTAAAATGCTTCCCAAAATTGATTGGCGGATGTCTATTGCTTCAATTTTGCTTAATGGGATATCGATCGTTTGCCTTACAATCACTCCAGTGCGAATAATCACTTGATTTCGCTTAATGGTAATGGAAGAAAAATAATAGGTCATCCATGTCATCCCAACCCATAATAAGGCTAAGGCAGCCAAACCGTATGCAATCTTACGAATGAAATCTACCTCTACATAATAAACAATTGCCAAAGCAGCACATAAACATAGGAATGGGTAAAAAAATATTATCCAATGCATTCGGGTAAAAAAAATAACATTACTATCGTAGGGCTTCTCGAACATTGATTCACCTATAATACTGAATGGTCTACTAAAAAATTATAATATTGTATTTAACTCAAATTTGCTATTCTATACTTTGCTCGAAGTATATACTAACGTTTACTCCATATTTTTCATAAAAATAAAATGCGTTCCATTAGCCGTTGCCTTAACAAACAACTTGCCGACATATGCCAACGCTCTGTTCAATTAGAAGAGCTTTCAGATAAAGTCAAGCAAATGCTTCCTGATGCCTTAGCAAATGCATGTCATGTTGGGAGTTTTAATAAAGGTTGCTTGCTATTAACAACTACTGATGCGGCCTGGGCATCCCAATTACGTTACGCTATTCCTGAATTGCGCGATAAATTACGCAAAGAGGGAGGCATGTATCAACTTTCGTCGATTAAAATAGCTGTTATTGAATCAATCACTCAATATGAAAAATCAACCCCCACTTCAAAGCATGTATTATCTGAAAAAGCGAAAGAAATTATTATAAGTGAGAGCCAACAGTGTCATTATGAACCGTTGCAAAAAGCTTTATTGCATTTAGCTGATAATGAATAATAAGCCTGGGTGCAGTAAGGCGAACCCCAGGGCTAATGAAGGTCAAAGTTTTCCCGGCTTCCGCTTCGTTGACCAAAGGCTCTAATAAATCTAAGGGTTTGTTTCCGTGAGCGCTGTTGCAAAGCGCCGGGCTACCCACTCTGAACCAAGGTATGCAAAGCAGTCGTTTAAATAATCAGTTAACTCGTCTTCTTCCATCATGTGTTCTTGACCAGGAGGTTCCACATCATGGTGAAAATAAGTTCCAAAAAAGCGCAGAGAAAAATCAACATAATCGCGTGTATGAAGAATAAATGCATGCCATACTTCATCAAGAATAAGTAATGGGCCAAAAAGATAGGACTTCTTGTCTTCTTTTGCTCTGTGCGCATTCAACCACAGCCACGCGATTAAATCGGTAAATAAGAGCCTACCTTCTTGCCGAGAAAACTCAGGATGATGATGGCAAAAATAATCGACTACTACCTGATTTTCATACTCAAGCAGATTCGATAAATCAACAAGGTTCATCCACAACACGCTTTTTTAGTACTTGGCTTTTGTGTTACATAACGCACAATTCGACAGATCATTTCTTCTTGAGTCATCATTATCTCCACGATGAGTTACAAATAAAAACGGTGCAGACAGTCTAACCAATGTTCATAATGGAAGCAATTTAATTATTATTTTCTTACTTGTTGCAAATTCTTAAGCTCTATTAAATCAGCAACTTAGACTCATCCTGAACATTCAGGATGAGCGCTAATAAGATTTACCAAATCACACAACGATTTTTATTCACCATCGGACTGTCATTGGGGATATGAAAAGCGTCCTGAAATTGTGGCATATTCGCCAAGCTGCCATTGACTCTATATTTTGCAGGTGGATGAGGATCCGTAGTTACCTGATTACGTAGTTGTTGGGGGCGAATATTCATGGCCCATACATGAGCTGTTGCAATGAAAAACTGTTGATCGGGTGTCAAACCATTAATCGTAGGTGCATTTTTATATTCTTTTGAATGCTTAAAAGCTCTATAGGCTAATGTAATACCACCTAAATCAGCGGTAGCCTCTCCTACAACCAGTTTTCCCTGCACATGCAAATTATCATCCACAACATATTGTGAAAATTGATTTACAATACATTGGGTTGCTTTTTTGAATTTTTCTAAATCACTCGGAGTCCACCAATTTTTTAAATTACCATGCCCATCAAATTGTGCCCCTTGGTCATCAAAACCATGGGTCATTTCATGTCCCATGACAAAACCAATTGCTCCATAATTGATTGCTGCAGGTGCTTTAGGATCAAAAAATGGCGATTGGAGAATTCCTGCCGGAATATTTAAATTATTCATTGAGGGGTCATAATAGGCATTAATAGTTTGTGGAGTCATTACCCACTCTGTTCTATCTATAGGTTTACCAATTTTATTTAGATCACGCTGAGTTAAAAACTCATTGGCTTTAATCACATTCAATACATAGGGACCTCTATTTACTTCCAATTTGGAATAGTCCCACCATTTGGAAGGATAGCCAACACGCTCTTCCATCAGATCGAGTTTTTTCAGCGCAGCTTTCCGAGTAGCGGGGGTCATCCAAGATAAGGTACTTATATCTTCACGTAAAACCTCGCGAATATTTTTGAGTATATCTAAAGCCTGTTTCTTGTCTTCCGGAGAAAAATACCGAGCCACATACATTTTACCTATAGCAAAACCTAATGCACTATTTTCTGTACTCACTACTCTTTTCCATCGAGGCAATATTTTCTCAGCACCTGTCAAAACAGCGACCATTTTAAAATTTTGATCGACAAAAGGTTTTGATAAGTAGGCAGCAAATGCATCAATTAAATGCCAACGAAGATAAATTTTCCAATCATCTAGAGAAACCGTTTTTAATTGGGTATTCATATCCTTAAAAAAATCTGGCATCGCAAGATTAATGCTTTTAATCTGAGCTTGTCCCATTGTTGAAAAATAGGCGGGCCATGAAAAATCAGGAGTTATTTTGTTGAGTTGTGCTCTATCCATAATATGATAAACCGCATGGGGATCACGTTGATCCACTTGCGACATAGAAACCTTTGCCATTTGCGTTTCTAATTTCATCACGGTATTGGCTTCCGTTGCTGCTTTATCAGGAGCATCACCCAATAATTCAAACATCTTGGCAATGTGCTTGACATAGGCTTCACGTATGAGTTTAAACTTAGCATCTTCTTTCAAATAATAATCACGATCAGGCAAACCCAATCCACCTTGTGTCGCTGCACCAATCATCTTTTCACTGTTTTTAAAATCTTGCATGCTCCCGAAATTAAAAAAAACATCGACACCAATTTGATGCAGGTGCGCTATTTCATTTTGCAAATCGGTTAAACTTTTTAATTGGTCAATGCGATCAAACTCGGGCTGGAGGGGTTTAATACCCAATTGATTAATACTCTGTTCATCCATTCCACTATAATAAAAATCACCTACTTTTTGTTCAATGCTGCCTGGTTTGGCTTGGGTATTTTCTGAGGCTTTGATTAACATTTGATGAATGATATTTTGGACTCGTTCACTAATGATGTTAAAGCTTCCCCAACTTGAATAGTCTGCTGGAATTGGATTGTTTTTTTGCCAGTTACCGTTAGCATAAGAATAAAAATTCATTGCCGGTGAAATATTAGTATCCAACCAATTGATATGAACTGCTTCTTCAGCCGTAGTTTTTTGTGGTTCTGTGCCTGCCGGATAGATTGATGAACTGCACAACAAAGCAAAAGTAAAAAGGCCCATATTAAGTTTCATGCCACAACGCTCCTTTGCCAATCTTTATGTTAATTCATTAAGAATGAACATAAAATGTAGCACAGATGGAGGCAAAAACATAACTAGTAAGAAGAGTTGTACGATATTATCATCTATCTTTAGGAAGCTTTGTGTTCTGCCAAAGCCAAGCGCCATACTTAGGTTTAATCAAACGGTTGGATTTGAGTGAAGAGGATGTCAAATATAACCTTTCTGATATGAGGCTGGGCTCTTAGTGTTTCACCTGGGTTTCGATTTGGTCTCCACCCAGGCTGTCTTGTTAGGCTTCGACAGGAAAAAATTGAGTATGTATTTTAGGAAGATATTCTTCCGTATCAAAGCTAGTATATTCCCAGGCGTCTTGTCTCACCATTAATTCACGCAATAGTCTGTTATTCAATTCGTGGCCTGATTTGTAGCCTTCAAATGCACCGATCAAACTTGAACCTAAGAGGTACAAGTCACCGATTGCATCCAATACCTTATGGGAAACAAATTCGGATTCAAAGCGAAGACCATCATCATTAAGGACACGATAGTCGTCAACAACAATCGCATTATCTAAACTTCCGCCTTTAGCTAAATCGCATTCCCTTAATTTTTCATAATCGGAAAGGAATCCAAATGTACGTGCTCGGCATACCTCTTTAACATAAGAAGTTGTAGAAAAATCAAAACTTACGGTTTGTGGCTTATCATTAAAAGCCGGATGATCAAAATCAATCGTGAAGGAAATTTTATAGCCATTATAGGGATAAAATTGGACAAATTTGCCATTGTCTTCCACGCGGATAGGCTTAAGAATACGAATGTATTTTTTAGGTGCATTTTGCTCACGGATCCCTGCTGATTGAATCAGAAAAACAAAAGGAGCAGCACTACCATCCATAATCGGTAATTCAGGAGCATTGACATCAATATAAGCATTGTCAATTCCCAAACCAGCTAGAGCGGAAAGTAAATGTTCCACAGTTGCAATTTTAACTGGTCCTTGATGTAAGGTGGTACATAACATCGTATCACCAACATTCTCATAAGATGCTAATATTTCCACTACAGGTGAAAGGTCTACGCGTCTAAAAACTATGCCTGTATTTACAGGAGCAGGTCTCAAGGTTAAAAGCACTTTTTCACCGGAATGCAATCCTACCCCAGTTGCCTGGATCACCTTTTTAGGAGTTCTTTGATTTGTCATTCAGTGCTCACCTTGTTCCTCATAATATCATTCTTTTTAATTGTTTTATTCTGCACGCAAAACTTCGTGATCCTAACAATATTTTAATCTTTAGTCTAATTATTTTTGTATTAAAGACTTTAAATTCCCTCCATCGGCACTGCTCCGGATGAAGGGTTAAATTATTTATGCCTCTTCTTGCCGACGTAAAAACGCAGGGATATCCAGATAATCCACATCGGGAACACTGTCACCTTGTTGTTTTACCCCAGCAGACATACTTGATTGGGCTTTACGCACAACCGCTGGCCTATCTAGTTGCTGATAGTCCAAAGAACCATCACTACGTGTCGTTTCGATTAAACGTGCACGATGAGATTGTTGTGGCTGCATTTGCTGATGACGCTGTCTTGCATCGCCCAAACCAGTCACAATCACGGTGACACGCATTTCATCGGTCATTTCAGGATCGATTACTGTTCCAACTACTACAGTGGCATCATCAGAAATAAACTCTTTGACTACATCGCCAACTTCTTCAAATTCACCGATTGACATATCCAAGCCAGCAGTAATATTCACCAGGATTCCGCGAGCACCAGAAAAATTCACATCTTCCAGCAAAGGAGAGGCAATTGCGGCTTCAGCAGCTTGACGCGCTCTTTGCTCACCTACAGCGCTTCCGGTACCCATCATCGCCATACCCATTTCTGACATCACTGTACGTACGTCGGCAAAGTCCACATTGATCAAACCTGGGCGAGTAATTAAATCAGAAATACCTTTCACTGCACCAAGTAAAACATTATTAGCCGCTTTAAATGCGTTGAGTAAACTAATGTTCTTACCCAAGACACTGAGTAATTTATTGTTAGGAATAGTGATTAATGAATCAACATGTTCCGCTAAACGACGAATTCCTTCCTCAGCAGCCAATGCTCTTTGTTTGCCTTCAAATGAGAAGGGTTTGGTCACGACAGCTACAGTTAAGATACCTAATTCTTTGGCAATTTCCGCAAAAACTGGGGCTGCACCGGTTCCGGTTCCACCACCCATTCCTGCGGTAATGAATACCATATCGGCTCCACTTAAAATTTCTCGAATATGGTCTCTATCTTCTTCTGCTGCTTCGCGACCTATTTGTGGGTTTGCACCAGCACCTAAACCTTTAGTCAGCTCGTCACCTAATTGAATGTGTATTTTTGCATTTGAGCCTCTCAATGCTTGAGCATCGGTATTCGCACAAATAAACTCTACTCCATCAATATTTTCTGCAACCATATGTTCAACAGCATTACCACCGCCGCCGCCAACACCAACGACCTTAATTACTGCATTATTACCATGCTGTTGGCCTTCCATTAATTCAAACATAACCCTGCTCCCCTCACATGTTTATTCTTTTGTAACGAATCACCTAGTGTTTAGATAAGTGAATGGTTACTATTCTTTTACAAAAAACCGGCAGTGTCGCCTTCAATGATTAATTACCGGTTTTCGTTTTAAACGTTATTTGTAACCTAAAAATTACCCTGGAACCATTCTTTCATACGTGCCCACAAACTTTGGGTGTTATCATTCATTTTTGGTACATTGTAGCTCGATTCATATTGTTGTTGGTATCCTCGCAGCAACAAACCTACGCCCGTAGCAAATGAAGGATTTTCAGTGGCTTCAGCCAATCCAGAAACATAATGAGCACACCCTTTTCTTACTGGCATTTCAAAACAAAGCTCTGCAAGTTCGATACCCCCTTTGACATTGGAAGCGCCGCCAGTTAAAACAATACCTGCAGCCATTCTGTCTTCAAAGCCACTACGTCGTAATTCATTACGTACTAAGGTAAACAGTTCTTCATAGCGTGCCGCAACGACATCGGATAGAGCTTTAGCTGATATTTTTCTTCCAGGTCTGTCATTAACACTGGCAACTTCCAACATATGGTCTGGATTCGCTAACTCAGTTAATGCGCATGCGTGATTCAATTTAATCGATTCAGCTGCTTTTGTAGGCGTACGCAGAGCCATAGCGATATCATTAGTCACTTGATCTCCTGCGATAGGAATTACGGCTGTATGTTGAATTGCTCCTTCGCAAAATATGGCAATATCCGTAGTACCACCACCAATATCAATCAAGCAAACGCCCAAATCTTTTTCATCTTCAGTTAAAACTGCATGACTGGAAGCCAATTGTTCAAGAATAATATCATTCACTTCTAAACCGCAACGACGCACACATTTCACAATATTTTGTGCAGCACTTACAGAGCCAGTAACAATATGCACACGAGATTCAAGACGTACTCCCGCCATACCTATAGGTTCGCGAATACTGCCTTGGTGATCGATAATAAATTCTTGAGGCAAGACATGCAGAATTTTTTGATCCGCAGGTATCGCTACGGCTTTAGCTGCATCAATCACACGTTCGACGTCAGCTTGTGATACTTCTTTATCACGAATAGCCACAATTCCGTGCGAATTGAGGCTGCGAATATGACTACCAGCAATACCTGCATAGACAGTCCTCACCTCACATCCAGCCATAAGTTCCGCTTCTTGAACAGCACGTTGGATGGAATTTACAGTAGCCTCTATATCAACCACAACCCCACGTTTTAGACCACGCGAGGGATGACGACCTATGCCAATAATTTCTATTGCGCCATCAGATGTCACTTCTCCAATTAATGCAATTATTTTTGAAGTTCCAATGTCCAATCCAGTGATAATATCTTTTTCTATTTTTTTTGCCATTATCGTTCCGTTTGTTGTTTCCACTGCACTGCCATACCACGTGGATAACGCAGGTCCACGCTAGACAATTGCTCAATTTTTTCAGCAAACACTGCAGGGTATGCTTTACAAAAACGCAGCAATCGTTCCTCTAACTCTTTCTTTCCTAAATATATTTTTATATCATTGCTCAAAAGCAATACCCAGGATTGGTTTTCCCGTAAATGCAGTCCAGTAGCGTTTACCCCATACATTGATAATATCTTACTCAATTTTTCGTAAACTTGTAAGACTTCTGCTTGTTGAGATGGAGGTCCTTTTAATTGAGGGATGTTTAAACCCGCTGGAACGGCCCCCTCATTGAATAATCTTCCGTCCTCAGTCATCAAGGCATTATCCCAAATTGCAACTGGTTTTTTTTCAACAAGTCTTATTTTCAATGTATCTGGCCAAACACGCTCTACGGTTGCAGTATCTATCCAGTTCATTTCGTTTAACTCTTTTTGTAACTCACTTACTGATACAGTAAAAAAACTAGCGCTTAAATATTTTCCTAATACCGCTTCCAGCTCTTTATGGGTTACATGCTCGTAATTTGCGGCTACTTTGATTGTGGTAATTGGAAACCGTTCCGCATCAGATAAATAGTAATAGCCCAGTCGAAAAGCCAAGAACACGGCACTTAAACTTAATACCAATAACCATGAGATATAACGCAAATTTCCAGAGTCAACGTCCCTATTTTTATTCATGGCGCTCACAGATAATTGGTTACTAAATGTTGGCGGCAATGTTGATGTACCATCGCAATACGGATCAATTCATCCAATAATTCAGGATAGGATAAACCACTCGCCTGCCATAGCTTTGGATACATACTAATTGAAGTAAAACCAGGTAAGGTGTTTACTTCGTTAAAATAAATGATTTCGTCCTTGTCATTCACAAAAAAATCGACACGTGCCATACCCTTACATTTTAAGCGGATAAAAATATCTGCAGCCGCCTTTTTTAATTGCTCATACAATGTGTCACTCAACGGAGCAGGTATAATCAGATCCGTTTGTCCGCTCTCTAAATATTTCGCGGAATAAGAATAAAATCCATCCGGATGATTAACACGTATCTCCCCGGCAATACTGACCCTCGGTTCTCCTGAAGGGACAACACTCTCAAGAACAGAGAGCTCAATTTCTCGTCCTGGAATAAATGATTCAACTAAAATCTCTTCGTCATAGCGTAAAGCATCATCTACTGCGACAAGCAGTTCGGCCATATTTTTTGCTTTATGGATACCCACACTCGAGCCCATGGCACAAGGTTTGACAAATAATGGCCATCCGAACTCTTCTGCAACCTCCTGACAAAAGTGTTGTCTTTCAAACGCTGTGCTGTGCCAAGACAAAAGCTTGTAATCTGCTGACTTTAAGCCATTAATGCAAACTATGCGTCTTGCCATGTCTTTATCCATTCCAATGGATGAGGAAAGTACATCACAACCAACATAAGCAACACCTGATAACTCAAGCATTCCTTGCAAGCAACCGTCTTCATATAAAGGGCCATGTACTACAGGAAAAACGACATCTGCATCAACAGAGAACCGACCATTGATAAATAAACCTGCTAAAGGTGTTGCATGCTCCGTGACCACTGGAAGTTTTTCTTTATAAGCAAGTAAATCCTGATATTGATGAAGATAAAATAATCCATCTTTATCCATTGCTATAGGAATAATGTTATATTTTCCAGCATCTAAATGTGCAAGAACAGATGCAGCTGAAATCAACGAGATTTCATGCTCTCCAGATTTTCCACCATACAGAAGAACCAGGTTGAGAAGCTTGGACATTAACGGTCTCCGATTATATGAACTTCGCGCACCAACTCAATCGTTGTCTGCTCACGAACTTTAGTTTGTACCAAATGAATCAATGCTTCAATATCAGCTGCGGTTGCTGAACCTTGATGATTGATAATAAAATTTGCATGTTTTTGAGAAACCATCGCGCCTCCAATATTGAACCCTTTTAATCCGCAGGATTCAATGAGCCGAGCTGCAAAATTTCCTTCTGGGTTTCGAAACACTGATCCACAATTGTATTCATTGGTTGGCTGTGTATTAGTTCGACGCTCCAACAACTCCTTTATAATCTGCAATGAGGTTTCTTTCTTCCCCGGATTTAGCTTGAATGTAGCTGAAATAAACCACTCTTCAGGAGGTCCTGAAACATGGCGATAAGACACCTCATATTCTTCCGGTTTACGCGTTATTATTTCTCCTTTTCGGTTCATGGTTTGCAACTCAACTACAGACTGCCAAGTTTCGCCACCATGACAACCGGCGTTCATGCGCAAAGCCCCGCCCATGGTTCCGGGAATTCCTGCCCAAAACTCTCCACCAGCTAAATCATTTCGCGCGCAAAAACGCGCCATGCTTGCACAAGATACTCCTGCGTCAACTTTCACGGTCTGTGGATCTAGAAGAACCATTTCTTTCAAGCATCCTTGGGTAAGAATCACTGTTCCTAAAAATCCACCGTCTCGGATCAAAGAATTGGAACCTAATCCTAACCACAGTATGGGTTCCGCCGCCGGAAGCTTACGCAGAAATAAAGCCAAGTCAGCAATACTTTTAGGTTTATAAAGCTTGGAAGCCGGACCGCCTACTCGCCAGGTAGTGTATTCAGCCAAAGGCTCATTATAAAGCAAAGTGCCCTGAATTTCATCATCAAGGTTACAACCATTCTCAGTTGGACTCATGTTGCTCTCACAATTCCTTCATCAGGTTCACAGCAATTTGACCAATACTCCCAGCACCTTGCATCAAGATCACATCACCATCTTTAATTAGCTGATTCAGCTGTGCTTTAAGCGATTGCTCATTCACAAGCGTTACTTTTTTATCTTTATTTCTAATTTTTTGTGCCAAAGTCTCACTGGTTATCCCAGGAATCTCAGCTTCTCCTGCAGAGTAAATATCAAATAAAAACAATTCATCAGCAAGACTCAATACATCCACAAATTGTTCCTGTAATGATTGGGTTCTTGTATAACGATGTGGTTGAAATACATGCACGAGTCGCTTGTTGGGCCAAACATGTCGAAAGGCATCGATAGTTGATAGAATTTCTTGAGGATGGTGACCATAATCGTCAACAACAAGAGCGGAACCATTCTCAAATCTTTTCTCGCCGAGCATTTGAAAACGACGACCAACACCTTGGAATTTTGCCAAAGCACGAACAATAGAAGCATCGTCAACCCCTAATTGTGTCGCAATCGCAATGGCAGCCAAGGCATTTAGTACATTGTGACGCCCGGGATACTGAAATCGAATTTTTAATGCGGTATAGGGTACAGGACGTACCACAGTAAACTCACTAACTAATTCATTTTGCGTCCAATCAATCGCACGATAGTGAGCTTCTTCGGCAAACCCGTAAGTCAATGTAGGCCGTTCAATCGCTGGAATGATCTTACGTACTTCAGGGTCATCAATACAGACCACTGCCAAACCATAAAATGGCAAATGATGCAGAAACTCAAGGAACGTTGTTCTTAATTTATCAAAATCATTCTCATAGTTATCCATATGATCTGCATCAATATTGGTCACTATGGCCATCATAGGTTTCAAGAATAAAAATGATGCATCACTTTCATCCGCTTCAACAACAAAATATGGGGATTGGCCAAGTTGCGCATTGATCCCCAGGCTATTTAGCTTTCCACCGATCACGAAACTTGGATCTAAGCCCCCTTCCGCTAAGAGACTACTGACAAGACTGGTTGTTGTCGTTTTACCGTGGGTACCGGCTACTGCAATACCATGGCGAAAGCGCATCAGTTCAGCAAGCATTGCAGCTCGTGGGATTACTGGAATCATTTGTTCACGAGCAGCCACAATTTCAGGGTTCTCCATGCCAACAGCCGAAGAACGCACGACAACATCTGCGCCTTTTATGTGTTCTGCTTTATGCCCCATGTAAACGGGAATGCCTAAGGATTTTAACCTTTGTACCGTACTTCCTTCACCCAAATCAGAACCAGTAATACGATACCCTTGGTAATGCAATACCTCGGCGATACCACACATGCCAACCCCACCAATCCCAACAAAATGTATTTGTTCTACACAGCCCATCCTTGAAGATATAAATTGTCCTGAATTACCCACAAACTCCCCCTTATGCTGACAGTGGTCTAATGGCCTGCCATGCAATAAACCTTACAGCGAACGCCCAGATTAGCTGAGGTTGCTCACTGTAAGGTTTATTTCGATACAGGCCCTAATCCCAAAGCTTGCCAACGATTTTCATGATCGATGCGCAATAATAACGCAATTACAACACAATTGATAACCATACTTGCTCCGCCATAACTCATTAATGGTAAAGTTAACCCTTTTGTGGGTAGTAGACCCGAGTTAACGCCCATGTTAATAGCGGCTTGCAGCCCTAACCAAAAAGTTAAACCATAAGCAGTATACGAAGCAAATAATCTTTCTTGTTCATGGGCATTGTATGCAATAGTCAAACCTCTAATGACTAATATGGTGTATAAAACCATAACCATTAAAATACCGATTAAGCCCAACTCTTCAGCTAAAACAGCGAATAGGAAGTCTGTATGCGCTTCGGGTAAATATAATAATTTCTGAATACTCTCTCCCAAACCGGCACCAAACCAGCCTCCTCGTCCAAATGCAATCAAAGACTGAGTGAGTTGATAACCGCTATTATACTGATCTGCCCAAGGATCTAAAAACGCGGTTAAGCGAGCCACTCGATAAGGAGATGAAACCGCCAAAAAGGCAAGTGCGACCATAACAACACACATTAAGCCTATATAATAGCGTAATTTTACGCCAGCTAAAAAGAGCATGGCCATAACTGTGCCCGAAATTACCACTGTAGCACCAAAATCAGGCTCAAGTAATAACAAAAAGGAGACCACTCCTAGAATCACCATAGGTTTAATGAAACCCAAGATGCTGCTACTGACGGCTTTTTGCTGGCGTACTAAATATCCAGAGAGATAAAAAATCATAGTCAGTTTTGCAAGTTCGGATACTTGAATGCCTATCGGGCCCAAAGCTAACCATCGACGGCTTCCATTGACTGAACGACCTATTCCTGGAATTAGTACAATAAGCAACATCAACAGGCAAATTAACAGCATTGGCATGCTGATACGCTCCCAAACGCTGCTGTCTGTCCTGATCACAATCAAGGCAATCATTAAACCAGCAAATAAATAACATGCTTGGCGGATTAAGAAATGGAATGGTTGATGAAAATATTTAGTAGAGATCATGACCGAACTGGAAGCAACCATCATCAACCCAATGATGAGCAAACCAATAACTACGCTAATTAGCCATTTATCATAAAGTGAAATGGGCCGACTGACAGGTTTTCCCCTTTGATTTACATGTCTAGGCCGCATCGCTTATAATCCATTCACTAAAGCAGCAAACGTTTCTCCGCGGTGATTAAAATCACGGAACATATCCAAACTAGCACACGCTGGCGACAACAAAACAACATCACCTGGTTTTGCCTTTGATTTGGCTACCTCTACCGCATTATCCAATGAAGAAGCACGTGCGATCGGAACTACATTCGCCAGAGCAGCCTCTATCTTATCTGCGTCTTCACCAATTAAAATAATGGAGCGTACATAATCCGCTATAGGGTTAGCCAATTCGCTGAAATCAGCCCCCTTTCCTTGCCCACCTGCAATAAGTACAATTTTTCCTTGCATAGAACCTCCTATTCCATTAATTGCGGAGATGGTTGCACCAATGTTTGTCCCTTTTGAATCATTAATCCAATCCACTCCATCAAGAGTTCGTACCCATTGGCAACGGTGTGGTAAGCCCGCAAATGAGGTCAATACGCTCGCAATGTGTTGCTGCGAAATACCTGCCGCATCCGCCAAAGCTGAAGCCGCGAGCGCATTAAGCCAATTGTGAACTCCTTTGATCAATATAGAGTCGACAGCCAACATGCGGGTATCACCTTTTGCCAAGTATATTTTATCTTCTTGAGTGATCAAACCCCAATTGTTTTTTTCAGGAACATCAACACCAAAAGAAATACGGTTCACTTCATTAGTTGGCACGGTATAAGGATCATCACGATTGAATAGTGCAACCTGTGCTTGACGATAGGCTCGTTGTTTGGCTTGCACATAAGCATCCATAGTATGATGGCGATCTAAATGGTCAGGACTCACATTCAGAATAGTTGCAGCAATCGGCGCCAACGAATAAGTTAAGTCTAATTGAAAGCTAGATAATTCTAAAACCCATAAATCATAATGATGCTCATCATCAAGCATATCAAGAACAGGGGTTCCTATATTTCCGGCTACAGCAACCTTATACCCTGCGGCCTTCGCCATTTCGCCTACTAGAGTAGTCACTGTGGATTTTCCATTAGTCCCTGTAATTGCGATTACCGGAGCTTGAACCTCTCGAGCCAAACATTCAATATCACCATATACATCCACCCCCATCTGTATGGCTTTTTTTAAAAAAGGGGTATCTAACGGTAGGCCTGGACTTGCGATAATATCGGTCAGCTCGGCAAGGATTTCATCAGGAATATGTTGCGTATAAACTCGGACATCTGGAAACTCTTTTGTAAACTCAGCGACAGTTGGAACTTGAGCACGGGTATCAAAAGCAATAAAAGCCTTATTTTTTTTGCGCAAATATCGTGCTACCGATACTCCTGTTTTACCCAAACCTGCAACTAAATACAAAGGAGGATTCATAAGTGTATCCTTTTATCGAAGTTTTAAAGTAGCTAACCCGCATAACACAAAAACAACCGTGATAATCCAGAATCTGACAATTATCTTAGGCTCTGACCATCCTTTTAATTCAAAATGATGATGTAAGGGTGCCATTCGGAATAAACGTTTACCATGGGTGTATTTAAAATACCCTACCTGTAAAATAACAGAAATCGTCTCAATAACAAATAAGCCGCCCATCATTAATAAAACCAATTCTTCTCGGATAACTACTGCAACAATACCCAAAGCAGCCCCTAAAGCTAAAGAGCCTACATCCCCCATGAATACCTGTGCGGGGTAACTATTGTACCAAAGAAAGCCAAGGCCTGCGCCAACAATTGAGGAGCAAAAAATAGTTAATTCCCCTGTATTAGGAACATAGGGTATTCCAAGGTAAGGTGCATAGACTGAGTTACTGGAAGCATATGCAAAAATACCCAAGGCACCAGCAACCATGACTATAGGCATAATCGCTAAACCATCTAGACCATCGGTCAAGTTCACTGCATTGGAACTGCCCACAATAACGAAATAACCCAGAAGAGGAAAGAGGATCCCCAAACCTATAGTTAAGGATTTAAAAAAAGGTACTGTCAATTGAGTATGAACCGGTAAGCTAGCATGCATGTATAAATAAATTACCGCAATCAGCGCGATCACTGACTGCCAAAAATATTTCCACCGGGCAGGTAGTCCCTTACTGTTTTTTAATACTAATTTGCGGTAATCATCAACCCATCCAACTACTCCATTTGCGAGAGTCACTAAAAGAACAAGCCATAAGCTGGACTGTTGTAAATCCCCCCAAAGTAAACAGCTCACGGTTATTGCCAAGAGAATTAAGACCCCTCCCATGGTTGGAGTGCCTGCTTTTGATAAATGAGTTTGAGGGCCATCATCCCTTACCATCTGACCAATCTGCAAACTACGTAACCAGCGAATCATCAAAGGACCACAAACTAACCCCACAATAAGGGCAGTTAATGAAGCTAAAATCGATCTAAAAGTTAGGTACTGAAAAACTCTTAACGCATGATACTGTCCTTGGAATAGCTGCGTTAGCCAGTAGAGCATAATTGTTCCTCTTGTTAACCCCAATCAAAGTTTGCTTACAATTCGACTGGCGTAAAGCCAGACAAGCCGTAGAATTATAAACAGGCCCCTATGGGTTTTGTGTTAAGTAACGCCCAACAGGATAATGGGCCAAAAAAGCGGCCAAGCATACCATAAACCTACATACCATTCAGCATCATATAAAAAAAATTTCTTGGATTCTTTAGCCTAATTACTTGGTGTCAAGCGAGTCAGGCATCACACGATCATTCAACCTATATCAGTTGCTGCACAATCTTTTCCATGGCACTGGATCGGGACCCTTTTACTAAAACAACTGTATCTGGTGATAACTGCTCGACTAGGCTTTGTATTAATTGTTCTTTGGTATCAAAATGCTCACCGCCAACCCCGAATGATTCAGCAGCTAATTTGCTGTGAGAACCACAGCTGAGTAGTTGATTAATACCCAACCGACGCGCTGCAAATCCGACTTCCTGATGATGCTGCGTGGCCCAAGTACCCAACTCACCCATATCCCCAAAAACGAAAATCTTTTTCCCTGGGCGTTCTGCTAATACCTCTAAAGCAGCTAAGACAGAGCGTAAATTTGCATTATAAGTGTCATCGATCACAATGGATTGATTTTTCCCTTCTAGGACTGTCAAGCGTCCTTTTACCCCAACAAATCGATTCAATCCCTGTTGAATTTCTTTTATGGAGATACCTACAGCATGGCAACAGGCTGCAGCAGCTAGAGCATTACGAACATTATGCAGGCCAGGAACTTTTAAATGAATATCTGATCGTCCATTAGGTATGATCAAAGAAAAATGCCCACAACCTAAGGCATCGAGTTGCACATCTTGCGCATAGACATCAGCAGTATGATCTAACGAAAAACGCAGTACTTTTTTGTCAAGCAATATCTCATCCCAAAAATGGGCATAGGCATCATCATCATTCACGACCGCTACACCAGCAAGAGACAGACCTTGATGTATTTCTCCTTTAGCACGAGCAACACCATCAATAGAACCAAAACCTTCTACATGTGCTGGGGCAATGTTATTAATTAATGTCACATCAGGATGAACAATGGCAACAGTATGTGCGATTTCACCAGGATGATTTGCACCTAATTCAAAAACTGCGTATTTATGTTGGTTATTCAGTTGTAGAACGCTTAATGGTGCACCAATATGATTATTGAAGTTCCCTCGAGTAGCATGAGAAGGATAAGGTAAAATAGAAGCGATCATTTCTTTGGTTGTGGTTTTCCCATTGGATCCAGTCAACGCAATAACCGGGCAATGAATATCCTGTCGATGAGCCGCTGCTATTTTAGCCAAAGCTTGGATTGGATCCGGAACAACAAATTGTGGTATGTGCACGCCTTCTACAACATAATTAACTACCGCAGCTACTGCACCGCGCGCTTCCGCATCCTTTATGAAATCATGCCCGTCAAAACGTTCACCCCTTATGGCAATAAATAAACTTCCTGGTTTTAGTTCACGACTATCAGTACAAATAGCAGTAAGTTCAGCATTGATCTGACAGGGTTGGGCAAGTAATGCAGCAACAGTGTTTAGGTTCATAATATAAAGGCTTGGCTAAAAGTCTAGTGTACTAACACTTGAGCGTAGAGTTCAAGTGGGTAACCACAGTAAAAGTAGTCTGAGTTCTTTTTCTACATAGATTAAAGCCTGTGTTCAGGGCAGCGGAACAGGAAAATTTTTTGTGGTCATCCCGAGCATTGCAAGGAATCTCCCATCAATACATGGCTGTATTGTGGCGATCCCTGGCGATGCTCAGAGAACGAGGAGCAGTATACTGCTCCATTATCGATACATTTATACAGTAGCGGACTCAATATGAGACGGATTAATGTGCAGCAGACGATGATAACGAGCAATACGCTCTTCCGTTAATGGCTTTCGCTGATCATCGAGTAGATGAGCATCTAAGCCTTCGCTTAATTGGCGTGCAGTTTCCAGCATAACCGCAAATCGTTCGATATCGATTCCAGGATTTTTTGACGAGTGCATGTATAAACAAAGGCCACGCACACTAAAAGCTCCAATATTTTGCAAATCAAAAACTCCGGTCGCAGTTGCAGCAGCTAAACTGCACAAAACTGGGCCTTGGCCGTTGGGAAATTGATGACGATGGAATAAACTCCCCTCACCAAAACGTAACCCAGCCGCCAAAACAGTTTGTAATAACTCATATCCGGCAAATTGCCTGTTTTCTTTTGCAAGTAAAAACATCATTAAGGTCGTTGGAGTATCCATTTTTATCGAAGACTCTACCTCGATTTTTGGTGCGGATTTCGGCTTCATCTCAACCTTTAATTCAATTTGCTCTTCATCATCCAGAGGCATCAGACGTGGTTGAGAGGTTTTTGCCGCATTTGTTTTAATTAATTGTACCTCATTATCGACGGCCATCTCCTTATTGAAGTCCATGGCATTGATTTTGCGGACTGCAATAATGTCATCATTATAATTCTGTGTGTTATCTGAACTTTTTCCCGATGTTCCCGGACTAGGTTGATAACGTTCTGGATTTAAGCTCTGTCTTCGAGCTTTCATTAAGCGCCCAATTGCTGCAATAACGCCGATCAACAACAGGACATTAAGAATTAAGCTCCAATTTGCCTGCATCATTTACTCCATAGCCAAAGCTTGTGTTACATCAACCGCAACCAAGCGAGACACTCCAGGTTCACGCATAGTTACCCCAATCAAATGATCTGCTAATTCCATTGTAACTTTATTATGTGTAATAAAGAGAAACTGTACGAATTGTGACATTTCTTTCACCAAAGCGCAAAAACGCCCCACATTTACATCATCTAAAGGTGCATCCACTTCATCTAGCATACAAAATGGTGAAGGGTTTAACTGAAAAATAGCAAAAACTAATGCTACTGCAGTCATTGCCTTCTCTCCTCCGGATAACAAATGAATGGTACTGTTTCGTTTTCCCGGGGGTTGTGCCATTACTACAATACCAGCTTCCAACAGATTATCACAAGTCAATTCGAGCTGCGCTCTTCCACCGCCGAACAAACGTGGGAAAAGTGCCTTAAATGAAGAATTGACTTCGTTGAACGTATTTTCCAGACGTAAACGGGTTTCTTTATCCATTTTTTCAATGGCCGTTTCCAAAGTAGCCAATGCCTGAGTTAAATCATCATACTGTTCATCCAGATATACTTTTCGTTGCTGTTCCGTAGTAAACTCTTCAATTGCAGCTAAGTTAATAGCTCCCAAACGTTTAATTTTTTCAGAAAGAGCAATTAATTCATCTTCACGCATCGCCTGAGTGACACCTGGAGGTATTTGCTCAAGTAATGCTTGTGCCTGCAAGCCCGACTCATCAAGGGATTCTTGTACTGAGCTGGCGCGTACCGCCAAAGCCTGTTCTTCCATGCGGGTATTGCTTATTTGCTCTTGGATACGCTTGACCTCAAAATCACAGTTTAAAATATTTTTCTCGCACTCTTCAAGCGCTATTCTCAGCTGTGATAATTGTTCTCTACTCAAAGTGAGCTGCAATTCTATTTCACCCTGTTTTTGCAATTGTTGGGCCAGTTGCTCTTTGAGTTCCTCTCCGGGACCTTCTGTTTGCAAACAAAGCATTGCGATATGTTCCAAACGCTCTTGCAAAACATTTAAACGTTCTTGTTCTCGCTGAATCCGCTCATTGAGTTGTTGTATTTTATTTTTTTCTCGATCGTATTCCAGTTCCGCATGATGCAGTACAACTCGCGACTCTTCCAACTGCTTATTTTTTGCTGCCAACGCGTGCACCCAGTTTTGCTTTTCTTGCAGGCAGCGTTCCTGTTGCTGCTCATATACTTGGCATTGCTCTTCTAAAGCATGTAATTTCTCATTTATGGTACATTGTTCTGCTGCTGTATCTTCCAAAGTAAGTTTCAATTCATCACATTCGAACGCTAAAGCTGTTGCTTGTTTTTCAGCCTGCTGAATCGTTTGCTCGTTGGCACTCAATGCCACACTATTAGTTCTTAATGCGTCATTACTGGCGTTGACATTCAACTGATGTAATTCAATGTCTTTTAAACTTTTTTGTAACTGCTGATGGGTATCATCACGTTCCGTCCTGATGACCTCAATTTTCTCTTGTAGCTCCTGAACAACAGCAGCCAGTTCAGTAATTTTTTGTTGTCGTGCCAACAAACCCAACTCATCCTGAGTCTCTGGAGCCACAAATTTCACCCATCCTTGGCCTAACCAAAAACCATCGGGCGTTATAATCGATTCATGCACCGCCAACGCTGGCAACCAACTTAATGCTTCATCAAAATGTTCCGCAGCGTAGATATGTTCCAATGGATAGGCATGTGCTGGAATGGTTCCTTTAATCTTATCAATAAGACGAGGATAAGAACCGGGTTTAAGATTGATGTTTCGGAGGGTAACTATATTTTCGCCTTGTCGCTCACAAATGGCGCGCTGCGGCCATAATTCTTCAAAAGATTCCAGAACATACGCATGTAATGCTTCATTGAGTACCCGTTCACAAGCAGATTGCCATTGAGTTTCGACTTGTAGAATATCCATCAATCGAGGTTTGTCTGACCATTCTTTAATTACATTTTTGCTGCGTTGCATTCCTTGGCGCGCTGCCCGTTGCGCGGCCATTAATGCGGCATATTCGCTGTTTGCATGATGGAAATCATCCTGCAACACATGCAGCTGCTGCTCGATATTCTGCAATTTGCCACGTAATTGTTCTGTGTTTTCCTGGCTTTGTTTGAGTTGCAACACATCAAACTCGTGATCGGCAATTAATTTAATGCGCTGTTCTTCTAAGTTATTTCGAGTCTGTTGTAAATCCGTTACTGAAATAGTTTCTTGCTCTAATTGAAGCTTTTCTAATCTTAAAAGTGTTTGTTGATATTTTTCTTCCAAATGGTGCGCACTAACCTCAGTCACCTGGAACTCTCTTTTCAAATTGCTTGTTTGAGTTTGGACTTCCTGCCAATGCAGATCCCATTCTGCCTGTTGCGTTTGGGTATCTTGCCAATCCACTTCCAGTTCTTTAAATTGAGCCCTTAATTGTTCAAGTCGCTTTTCGAGATCGTGCGCATTCTGCTGACATTCCAGCAACGCCTCTTTATCGTTTTTGAGTTGTTCTTCAGCAATCTGCCAATCATCTTGCATTTGCTGTTGATCCTGCTCCAAACGTTTCTTTTCACGCGTTTGCTGCTGTATGGTTTCTTCCAAACGAGCGATTTCAGTGCCTAATTGATAGAAACTGGCTTGTATTTGCTGCGTTTGTTCCTCAACATCATGAAGGGTTTCATTCAATTCAACTCGTTCTTTATTAGCCTTGACAAGCGCGCTTTGTTGCTGTTCGTAACTCACTGCTAATTCTTGTATTTGACGTTGCTTTACTTCTTGCTGGACAATAAAATCATGCCATTTAAGCGCTAAAATTTCTGCTCGGCACAATTGTTCTTCGTCTTTGAGAATGAGATAACGTTCAGCCGCTTTGGCTTGCCGTTCCAAACGTTGCAATTGTTTGTCCAATTCCTCTCGAATGTCAGCAACCCGAGTCAAATTTTCACGGGTGTGATCAATGCGTTGCAAGGTCTCACGCCGACGTTCTTTGTATTTGGAAACACCTGCGGCTTCCTCAAGATATACCCTTAAATCTTCGGGCCTGGCCTCAATGAGCTGCGAAATAGTACCCTGACCAATAATTGAATAACCACGAGCTCCAGCACCGGTGCCAAGAAAAATATCAGTGATGTCTTTACGGCGACAACGACTGCCATTCAAATAATAAGAAGAATCACCATCCCGAGTCACTACACGTTTTACAGCGATTTCACCATAGCTCGCAAAAGGACCCGTGAGACGCCCAAGACTGTTATCAAATACGAGTTCAACAGAGGCCTGACCTACTGGTTTACGATTAGAGGAGCCATTAAAAATGACATCGGTCATCGATTCACCACGCAAATTTCTTGCAGAGCTTTCCCCCATGACCCAACGTACCGCATCAATAATGTTTGATTTGCCACAACCATTAGGTCCAACCACTGCAACCAACTGGCTAGGAAAATGAACGACCGTCGGATCAACAAAAGACTTAAAACCGGCTAATTTTAATTGCTTCAAATGCATAGTATGGCAGTTTTAAACAAAAATAAGCTGGCATTATAACTGAGGATGGACAGGCTATCCACAGAACCGCTGATTAACAGAATGCTTGCGCAGAAATAAGATGGCGTTGAGGATTAATTTGACAAACAAATGAACAACGATATAATTCCCGCATTTAATAGAAAACGGATGGATAATGAAGCACTTATTCAATAAATCGCTTAGCATAGTCACTCTTAGTATCGCCTTTCTTTTTCCAAATCCTATTTTTTCAACGCCACCAAACCTAACTTTAGTAAAAAACGAACTTAAAAATTATCATGACTCAGGACTTTATCAAAAAGAGTTAACCCAAGTGATTCAAAATGCGCAAAAATATATTGATAAGCAAGCTGAAATAAATCAAAAACAAAAAAGCCATAAAAAACTGGCGCTTGTTTTAGACATCGATGAAACCAGTCTCTCTAATTATAACTCCATGATTGAACGTGATTTTGGTGGAAATCATAAGCTATATCACCAAGACATAATGGCTGCCAATGCTCCAGTAATTAAGCCCATGCTTAAATTATATCGTGATGCACGCAATCACGGCATCAACGTGTTTTTTGTAACTGGAAGAAATGAATCGGAACGTAAAGCGACAGAGCTTAATTTGCATAAAGCAGGGTATGATGGATGGTCTGGTCTCTACTTGCGTCCTATGAATTACTCCTCCAAATCGATTATTCCATTTAAATCGCATGCACGAAAAATAATCACCGATAAAGGCTATACCATTGTCGCATCGATAGGCGATCAATACAGTGACCTTAAAGGTGGGTATGCTCAAAAAGTATTTAAATTACCCAATCCTTTTTATTACCTACCCTAGGCTTTTTTAGGACCATCAGGAGCCGTTTAAACAACCGTTCAGGGGGATGAACTCTTACCCATTTGATGGGTATCCTGATGGACTAGATCGTTCAAAACAATGGACATCAACAATTCAATTTGTTGTTCATACATTTTGCGATCATAGCCTCCTTCCAATCCCCAATATACCTTTTCAATATGGTCTTTATTTTCTCGATATAGCTTAAAAATACTCTCATAAAAATAGGTTAAGTCGGTTGTATTAAAGCGAGTTTTCCGTGCCTCAGTATTGCCCATTAAATACCCATCAACATATTTCCCGCAATAAGCGGTTTCTTCTTCATGGGAATCCCAACCCGTGGGTAAAAATAGAGCCACTTTCTGATCATTGATTTTGGCTTGTTCGATTTGCTCTTCCATTTTCTCGATTACAAACACCAAGGCAGGATGTACTAAACCTGGTTTACGTGTTGTACGACTTAAATTAACGACAAAATAGTCTAAGCCTCCGCATTGCCATGATTGAATGTTCTGTCCCTCATCTTTTCCGCTCTTTTTAAATAGTTCGGTTATATAATCCTCATCTTGGTAGGGATAAACTCTTGAATCAAAAACATCAATATGACAGATATCCAGATCTGAGGCAGAATTCATTAAAATATCACATAAACCATTGTCTCGATTTACATCAGTCCCCACAATAATATGTTTGAGTGGTTTGGTGTTTCGTTGCATGTGCTTCAGAAATACTGCTGACTTATTTAGAATACAAAAACCACTACCTTCATGTGCGAACGCATGATGAGTGGGTAAGCCAAAAGAAAAATGCACTTTATTAGAATGGAATAAAGTCATCGCAATATCTTTGATTAGCACTTCAAATGTACCTGGAGTAATAACAATATCCGAGTTTAATTGCTTCCATCCTTTGGGTTGTGCTTGAATGCAATCACGAATAATTTGCTGCAAATATTTTGATGTATGCACCGCCAATAACGCTTGAAGAATCTGGTCATTTTCAGGAAACTCAGCAAAAAGTACTAAAGCACGGTTCTCATCTCCTTTTTTCATAGCAGCAAATAATTGATTCCAGTGCTCGGGTAACTCCACCCGATCGGTAGTAACAACTGGTAAGGAAGGATTTTTAGATTGCGTTGTCGCGATCACCTGGGTCATGTGCTTTAGACGCTCGAATTGGTCTTCATCAGCGCCAGCCGGCATTCCATGCATCTGCTGTAGGTCTTTGGCTGAGGGAATTTGAATCAAACATTCTTGATTTTTTTCCTTATGCGACTCGGTAGATGCCTTCTCTTTAAAGAAATATTTGTGCCTCATCTTCATTTCATCCTTGAAAGTAAAAGAGGAAAGGAGTTCTGTTTAAATCAAAAACTCCTGCCATTAGCTATTAGAGTATAAGGGATAGGCACGTGATGCAATGAAGAAAATGGATGTTTCATTGAATACAGCACCACAATTGGATGATGGCCCATCGCCCTGCTCAATCACTTGGTTAATCTTAATGAGTTCCTGAGAAAAACCTTTTCCTGATTTAATTGCGCTGGGGCCTGGGTTAATTAATATACCGCAGCACTATAGGGTGGTGGGGCATTGTAGTGTTCTAACTCTTCCTTAATATCCTTTAGTTCCTGAGCGAAGCCCTTAGGTGCTCCGGATTCAATTGCTTTCGGCCCGGCAAAAAAGGTTAATCCAATACCCGTAACCGCCGCTAAAGAAGAGGCAACCCCAAAAACAAGCTCTGTTTCGAGCAAACCAAGTCCCAATGCAATTCCCCACGCACTGAGTAGGGAACTCGAGCCAAAAGTAGTAAAAAAACCAGCAACACTGGCACAAATCAGCAAGCAACCAGCCGCAATAAGAAGGCCGCCTAAAACTTTTTTACCAACAGAGTTGCTTCCTGATGCATATTCAGCAATATCTCCCAGACATTTTGCAGTGTGCTGATCCGCAGGATTTACGAAAGCCGAGTTTAAAAGAGACACCACTCGTCCGTAAAAGTGATAGTCAATTGTTTCTTTCCTTTGCTTTTTCATTTTAACTTCAGCATCGATTATATTGACTGTATTGAGGATGTGCCTTTGCAGTGGTGTCAGCTGAGTGATTCTATTTTGTGTAATAAAAATCACTCCATTTTTAAAAATTTGCTCTTCTAAGTTGGTTAAATCCTGCTCTTTGATTGCGAATAAACCGGGCATATTTTGTTTATTGCTTTCAAACCAAGCTTGTGCGCTATACCCCGTTTGCATGTGGTCGGGTAAATCACCCTGCTGAACCATATGGGTACTTTCAACAAGATGTCCTAAAAGCTTTTCAAACTCAGGATCTTTCTTTTCTTGTTTTACCTTGGTATACATATCCCACAAGAAACCACACAAGCGCAGATAATTAGTCCGATGGACTGAGTTCGTGTAAGCAGGGTCATATCCTTCAACATAGGAAGTCAATGTATTCAGACCATATCGAGCGGCAAACAAGCTAATCCGTACTTGTGGAGCCAGATTGCCTGGATGAGTATCTTCGTAATGAGTGAACGTTCCCCAAATTTCATTGAACAAAGACTGCACGGACTCAAAAGGTCTTTCGTGCAACGTCTGTAAAAATTGCTGGGCAGCGGAAATATGCTTTTGTAGCCACTCTTGGCGAACAAGCAATGGAGCCATACTCGCCTGTGCTTTATTCATTGCTTCTTCATAAGGTTTCATCCGTTTTTCGAGCACTTCCCGTTGCTCTTGCAAACGATTTGCCCTCCGTTCCGATGGAAAAGTTGCCACGGTATAGTTGCCATAATGACGAGGTCTTGAATCCATCATATCCTGAAAAGAAGCCATATTCGCATCAAGCTGATAGCTTACTGAATGTGGAGAAACCAACTCATTTTGCAGTGACCTCAGGCGTTGCCTCTGTTCCTCAATGAATTGCAAGTACTCTGTTATTTGCAGCTCAATTGCAGCTAATTCTGCTTGCCAAGATAGGAGATTTTTTTGATTATAAACAACAGGATTAACTGAGGGCATAATGATCCTTATCAGTAGATTACCTTAGAAATGATTTCGATTATACATGGTGAAAACTATTGGTTCAATTATTGTATTTTATATCCAAAATAAATATAAGTACCTGAATTAAGAGATAGGTTAGAGTCACCTCATTGTGCCCAAGTCCAGCGAATTATCAAGGCCCCTGAGATGCACATCGATACATAGATGTAGCGTAGCACCTGATCAAAGAGATACAATGGCCACAGTTTCTAAAATTTTTTAAGGACAAGAGCCAATGACAACCAAGAAAGCTTTTGGATCCTATTTTTTTCCTATTATTTTAATTGCAGCCATTCTGCTGGGTGGCCTGACAGGCTCCTTTTGGGGGTCAATAACCCCATACTTAAAACCCTTTGGTGAGATTTTTCTCAACCTGATTTTTACCGCCATTGTGCCTTTGATTTTTTTTAGTATCACCTCGGCAATTGCACGGGTTGGTTCTATGGGTAAACTGGGTAAAATCGCTTTATATATGACCCTTGTTTTTCTATTTACTGGTGTAGTCGCGGCAGTGTACGCACTCTTTGTAGTCAGCCTTTTCCCCCCAGCCCAGGGTGTTATTTTACCGCTTCATGCTCCAGAAAAAACTTCAGCTGTGAATATTTTTAATCAAATTGCGGCGATCTTTACGGTCCCTGAATTTAGCAAGCTGCTGTCGCATAAACATATTTTGGCACTCATTCTCTTTTCAATTTTAGTTGGGGTATCCGCATCCAAAGCCAAGGAAAAAGGAAAAATTTTCATTGATTTTTTACAAGCCGGAGAAGAAATTTTCATGCGTGTTTTTTCTTTGATTATGTATTATGCCCCCATTGGGTTTTTTGCCTACTTCGCGGTTTTAGTTCATGATCTAGGCCCTCAATTAATGGCTAACTATCTGCGCGTCGGGGTTCTTTATTATACTTTTGGCGTCATTTATTTTATTGTGGTCTATACGCTATTTGCCTATCTGGCTGGAAAAACCGAAGGTATAAAACGATTTTGGAGCAGCATTTTTCTCCCTGTAGTTACCTCACTGGCCACATGCAGCAGTGCTGCCAGTATTCCCGCCAATTTAATGGCAGCAAAAAAAATGCAAGTCGCCCCTGAAATTTATGAAACAGTAATTCCTTTGGGTACTATCATTCATAAAGATGGTTCGGTAATAGGTGGCATGTTCAAGATTGCTTTTTTATTTGGAATCTTTCACTTAAATTTTTCCAGCCCCAGTGTATTGCTTACTGCTTTAGGAATTTCATTACTCGTTGGTACCGTCATGGGGGCAATTCCCAGTGGAGGAATGCTGGGTGAATTACTCATACTGAGCGCCTATGGATTTCCTCCTTCAGTCCTAATAATCATAGCCGCAATTAGTATTATCATTGATCCATTGGCGACTATGCTTAATGTGACATGCAACATTGTAAGCAGTATGATGGTTGCTCGTCTTGTGGAAGGGAAAAAGTGGTTAACACGCGCGTAATCTGTTGCTTAGAAGCAGCAATACGCTTTAAATTAAACAGGTAAATTATGAATAAACCTTATAAAAAATTATGGCGTTCCCGTAAAGATCGAAAAATCGCAGGAATATGTGGTGGTTTAGGCGTTTATTTTGGCGTAGATCCGGTATGGGTAAGAATTATTTTTGTTGTCTTTTTCCTCCTTGGAGGCGCAGCATTTATAGCCTACATCTTGTTATGGCTGCTTATCCCTTTGGAGCCTGAAGGATGGCAAGATGCCTAAATGCATGTCTTGAAGGAAAAATAGATTAAAAGGAGAGAAAACGGTTCGGGTTTGGTCGTTTTTATCCAACAAAAATGGTGAGGACGACCGTGAATCGAGTTTGGAATAAAGATCCAACATTTCTGCAACTCCTTATCGCCCAAATAGAGCTTAGTTTTGTTGGGCCAAGGCCCAACCTAGGATGGATTTGGATGAAGGAATGACCAGTCTATGCGCGATTAAATGATATCACAGGGTCTCCTCTAATTTATTTCATCCTGTGACAGAACAAAAGACACTGCATTTAAAATTGCTGCTATTCTAAGCACGGATTGCACCGCGACTTTATTGACTTCATGTTCCAGCAATTGCCTTACATGGGAATGGATGCACATACCACAACCATTAATTGCAGACACCGCCAACGCGAACAACTCAAAGTCGACTTTAGGTACTCCAGGATTTAACATCCCATTCATGCGTAAATTGGCCGGCATTGACGCAAGTTCTTTATTTTCCGACAAATGAATTGCCCGATAATACACATTATTCATGGCCATCAAAGCAGCTGCTGTTTTTACAGCATCATCCAATTCAGCAGAAAGGTAAAGCCCTCCCTCCGTTTTAATCGCATCAATAATGCGCTTATTTTTCAGAGTGTACGCAACAGCCAGTGCAGACCCGTAAAATTGTGTTTCTGTTAACCCTGTTTGTGGAATATTGCCAAATAAGCTACTGACATTAAGACGAATATCCTTAGCAAAATCAGGTATCGCTTGTTTCAATTGTTCTATAGACATAGGATTCTCCTTTTCAGAAGCCCCATCAAATCAGGAGCCTCTGTATTTTGCTGTGACTATAACGTTTCCCCACCAATAGGACGATTACATGGACATAATTCGTCAGTTTGCAACGCATCCAAAATACGTAATATTTCTTGAGGATTACGACCCACATTTAAAGAATTGACACTGACATGTTGAATGACATTGTTTGGGTCAATAATAAACGTTGCTCTTAGCGCACAACCACTTTCCTCTTCTCTAATGCCAAATCCATCAGTTAACTTCCCGCGAACATCAGCAAAACTGTATTGATTTAACTTATCTAAGTCTTTGTGCTCTCTTCGCCATGCGAGTTTGACAAATTCATTATCAGTACTTCCGCCCAAGACCACTGCGTCCCTATCGTTAAATTCACCATTTAATTTTGCAAATTCAACAATTTCTGTTGGGCATACAAACGTAAAATCTTTAGGATAGAAAAAAAGGACTTTCCATTTTCCAGGAAAACTTCTTTCAGTAACTACTTCAAAAGCGCTCTCACCATGCTCTTCATGATGATTAAAACCAGGTTTTACTGCAACAACAGAAAATTCCGGAATTTTTTGACCCACAGTTAACATAAAATTCTCCTCAGTTCGTTTGTTTCAATTAAATTATAGTTATGGTGTATAATTATTTAAAATGAATAAAACAGATGACTTTAATCGGAAAAAACGATGAGCAAATTAGTTAGCATGAAGCAGTTGCATTATTTGATTACACTCCACGATCATCAACATTTCGGGCGTGCTGCTGCGGCATGTTTTATTAGTCAATCAACTTTAAGTGCAGCTATTACAAACCTTGAAGAAACACTAGGGGCACAACTCCTTGAACGAGATCATAAAACATTTTTATTTACACCCTTAGGAGAGGAAATTGTTCGACGTAGCCGATTAATTATTGAACAGAACAACGACTTAGTGGATTACGCAAAAAATCAAGGAAAAGTAATGCAAGGGAAGTTTTATCTGGGCGTGATCCCTACTATTGCACCTTTTATAATCAGTGAATTACAAAATCTGTGTCAGAAGACTTATCCGAATCTTGCTTTATTTATTCGAGAGGACACCACAGACAATGTATTGCGTTATTTGGGGGAAGGTAAACTTGATCTGGTTATTTTGGCGCTGCCCTATCCAACCCAAGAGTTTCACACACAAATATTATGCAAAGATTATTTTAAACTGGTCCTGCCTAAGACGTGGTTACATCAAGGTTTTGACAAAGAAATCAGTCAACTGCCTGAAAGTAGTATTTTTCTGCTTGAAAAAGAACACTGCTTGACGGGGCATGCATTACAGGCCTGTCAATTAAAAGAAAGCAAAAAAATCAATCACTTTTTTGCAACCAGTTTACATACTTTAATTCAAATGGTCAGTCATCAGCCTGGTATTACCTTCTTACCTAATCTTGCAATTAACAGCGGTATTCTTACAGGTACTGATTTAGTCTCAGTTCCTCTAAAAACGGATCATGCTTATCGAGAAATTGGTGTGGCCTGGCGGACTACCTCTCATAAAACTCAGAACTATGCTTTACTCACTGAATTGATTCAGCAGATTGTTGTTGCGAAATGTGCCTAAGTTTTTTTGCACAATCGAGGGACTAAAAAAAGAAGGAGCAAATTTTTTATTTCCCTTAGCCTGTATTCGTCTTCGCCGATGTATTATAGTTCTTCAAAAATTTACGGAGAAAACCATGAGGAAAAGCATTACTTCACTCTTAGGTACTATGCTATTTTTATCAACAATTAATTCTTATGCAGATGCCCCAAAAACCGTTCGTATTCCCCAACTATCAAATGAAAGAGTATCGGTCTGGACAACGGTAATTTATCCTAATAAAGAACACAGTTTAACAATGCATCGACATGAACAAGACAGAGTCGTTGTTGCTCTGGATAATGGCTTACTCAAAGTGGTCAACAATAAGGGAAAAGAACATTTTTTAAAATTAGAAAAAGATAAAGCATATTATCTTACAAAAGATGTTCCCGGGGAACTTCACACTGATGAAAACATGGGCCAACATCCAATTCGGGTTGTCGTCATTGAATTGAAAAAGTAACCGGTTTCGCAAAAAATGCGAAACCGTTATCAAGACATTATTTTATGATTTTTTTGCAAGATTTTTATTTTGAACACGACAATGGTGACCGTGGTGCACAGGCAATAAAACACCCAATTTTTGATATGTTTGGAACTGGGTTTGGGTCCACAAGGTATTAATCTTCGCGTTCACCGCATTTCTTTTTTCCACCAAGCGGGATACATCACTCCATTTTACATTAGGAGTGGCTAACTTACCTCTTATTTGCAGACTGAGCGCACGCTTTTCTTTAATTAAAGGAGCCAATTGCGCACGGAGGTTTTTCCTGATTTTTGCCAATTCAGAACGCTGTTCTGGAGTGAGTAACTTGCCCACATGCTGGCGATACTGTCCTGTTTGATTGATAGAAGCTACTGTAGCCGTTGCTGTAGCTTGGGCTGTTGCAATAGAAGCACCCAAAACACCCAAAGCCAAGCTATTAATTAATAAAAATCGTTTGATATTCATTTTATTTCTCCTATGAAGTTACATTGGTAAGTGTAATGAGGCAATGTAATAGGAATATGACAAACGAACTGTTTATTGTAACAACACTGTTACAATGCTCAACATAGCACAGTTTATTGATATAATGTAGGAAGCATATCCACCGACGTCCCCCAGAGCACAGCGAGGGATGACTCGGTTGGACGCCAGCCACATTACTCTTATCAGGTGATTCATGAATACAAGAAAAAGTCACATATTGATTATTGATGATGACCAAGAAATTACGCACTTGATTAATGACTATTTAATCAAAAACGGTTTTCGAACTACTTGGACCTTGAATGGCTTGAACATCAAACAATTATTAAGAGAAAATAATTTTGATTTAATTATTCTAGATATCATGCTCCCAGGGATTGATGGTCTCAATTTATGTCAGACAATTCGTCAATCTCACAGCATGCCTATTATTATGTTGAGCGCAGCGAACAGTATTGCTGATCGCGTGGCAGGATTAGAGCTGGGGGCAGATGATTATATTTCCAAACCTTTTAGTTCTCGTGAATTGCTCGCACGCATCAAGGCACAACTAAGACGCACTCAAGGCGAGTTAGAGCATGATCGTAAAAATCTCGCTCCTTTACAGCAAATTCATTTTGATGGTTGGATTCTCGATCGCAACACCCATTCTTTAATTGATAAAGAATCGGTTGCTATCCCTCTAAGTCAACGAGAATATGAATTGTTAATTGTTTTTTTAGAGCACCCTGGACGCATTTTGAGCCGTGACCAATTAATGGATTTATTATATGACAAAGATTGCGACTCACAAGACAGAACCATTGACGTCCTTATTGGTCGTTTACGTAAAAAAATAGAGCTCGACCCACGTAATCCACGATTATTGTTGACGATTCGCGGCGGTGGCTATCAGTTCAAAACCAAGGTTGACTTAGTATGAGTCAATTAACCAAAACCGCCAAAAAGACCTTAGTTGGATTAGTACTTGGTAATTTATTAATCATTTTTTCACTCATGCAATTGGGGAAATATTATTATGAGAACATTCGCTCACCACTTCCACCTAAAGCCGCACGCTCATTGACCCATCTGGTGACCTTGTTACAAAAAAACCCTCAATCCATATGGCCTTTAATCCTAAGGAATCAAAGTATTTCCTGGGCGGAAATAACCCTATCACCCCAGCCCGTATACGATAAAAACGCACTGCTTACTTTAAAAGCTCCCGTGCTCTTTAATCTAATAAAACAGAATAAAAAATTGGAATTTTCAGTTTTTATAAAAGAAAATAATTGGTTGAATATCAAAGTCATTTCCTTCTTTCCAAGACAAGCAAACTCCATTGTTAGCCTGTTTCTTATCTTAATTGGCGCGTTGCTTTTTATTAACTATTGGGCAGTCAGAATGCTGAATCAACCCATACACACCTTAATTCAGAGCCTTCATTACAGTGAACATCAAGAAAATTGGTTACCCATCCCGCTCACAGGGAATCAGGATCAAAAAGCTATTTTTAAAAAAATTAATGATCTGCAAGAAAAAGTAAATAAGCTTTTAGCCAATCGAACTCGAGTGGTCACTGCGATTTCACACGACTTACGCACTCCGTTAACTCGTTTAAAATTACGTGCCGAATATTTAGCAGAGGATCCCAATTACACTAAAATAATGGCCGACATCAACGAAATGGAACTGATGATCCGTGAGACTTTGGATTATTTCCGGGATGTGAATGTTGAAGAAAAACCTCAGCTCTTTGATTTAGTCGCGTTGCTTACATCATTGAAGGATGATGCAGTCGAAATGAACTATGATGTTCGTTTTATCAGTGAATGCTCAAAACTGGTTTATTATGGTACAGTCAATTTACTCAAACGAGCCTTTAATAATTTGATTAATAATGCAGTCCATTATGGCTATCAAGCCATCATTCACCTAAATTGTTTGCAAAATAAGCTAGAAATTACAATTACCGATCAAGGCCCTGGATTGCCTGAGGCCGATCTGGAACATGTTTTTTTACCTTTTTATCGCGGTGAAAATTCTCGCTCACGCAGTACAGGTGGCACGGGGCTTGGATTAACCATCGCCAGAGAAATTATTCAAATGCATCAAGGTGATATCACATTGACTAATAATTTGCAGGGGGGATTAAAAGTAATCATTACTTTGCCGCTCAGATCGGCTTGATTTAAGCAACAATGCCATAAGGCCAAAATTATCAAAGTGGCCTTACAAAAGGTTCTATTGGTACAATTTGCTGCGGCAACTGTCTTGAACATCACCATGCAAGACAGTTGCTTAGATAGCTCTCACTGCCATACAACAACTCGCGGTCTTTAAAAACAAAAACATTCATTATGCCGTGTCGGTTCAGCCCACCTAAGATTTTCCTGCAGTTCTGCAAGTTCTTCTGTTCTTACCTTATCAAGATGCTCTAAAGCTGCCAAATCATGGTCTATGTAATTTGCTAGGATTGAAGGATGCCAATAACTGGGGGAGAAGCTATAGATGTCATCCGACCGTATAAAAAATGGTCTGCGTGAGTACTCACTATTCAGTGGAAACCAACAATCTGATGCCTTATCTATAAAAGAACGAGCAGCTAATGTTCGTGGCAAAGTCTCATCCTTAAATGCAGGGGTAGGGTAAAACGAACGATCCCTAAGACAATATTCATTCGCCACATGGACTGGTACATCACCTTGAGCACGAGCCACTTGAGTTACCTTTGTTCTTACAGTACCAAAGTCAAACTCCTTTTTAAGATAATCCCTGAAATTTTTTAATGCATTTAGAAGTAGCGTCATGTCATAATGCTTAGAGCCCTTAACCTCGACTCCATGTTGCTCATAGGTCAATCCATTTTTTTCTATGGCTTCACAACGTTTGAGCATTGCCAATTTTGTTTCTCTATCCATATGTCGTTCCAGCATTCGACACATATGGGTATCCTTTGCCCAATAGGCGTACTCATACGCCGTTATGTTTTTAAAGGTTCTACCCGAATAGTCTGTTATTGTACCGGGCTTCAGCTGCAACTCAGGATGCATATCGACTAGCTTTTCTGCTTTATCTTGTTTCCCTGTTACCGTATTCCACAGCAACTGCAGGGTTAAATCGCCAAGTCGTGTGGGTTGAAATAAGGTATGCATCCTTTTATGCGTCGCGACCAAGGCGCTTATCGCTTTTTCGTCTTTTGCTCCATCATTCTTGAGACGAGTGATAATTTCCGTCACAAGCTCTTCGGGAAGCTTATTAAAATAAGGAGTGCGACACATCATGTCAGACAGTAAATTATAGAAATCCCAAAGTTGTCTTTTAATTGTAGTGGATAACGGGGAAGTGGCATTGTTGTCATTATTCTGCTCAGCAGCAGTTTTAGAATGGGTATTAAGCGGTGCGCTTTCTATTTTTGATTCTGCCATGTCTCATAGGTACCGGTGATTTAATTGGTGCAGATCATACCATTGTTTGGTCGTTCTGATCAATACTTAACCAATTAACCAATGAATTGAGCCGGGATTTTCTTGGTCCTAGGACAGGCAAAGAACCCTGTTTAATAAAAAATCTGGGTAATCTATCATTCGATTATATTTTATTAACTAAGATCGATCCTTGGCCATAGCGATCAAGCGAGAACGGTCTTATCTAGGCTAAGATCGCTTTTATCTGTCCCGTAAGTTCTGCCGCGGCTGCTGCGCAGGATCCATTCTGGTTCGGGGTGCCGCGAGAACATCGCGGCACTTTGTTACTCTAAGCTTTAAATTAAATTTATCGAGCTTTCTAAACGCGTCTTCAGCAAGAAAAGGATCGCTTTTTTCTTCTCAGAGGTAAGAGTATTTTCCTGAACCAGATTCAAACAATATTCAACAAATGCAGTAAGTTTTTCTTGATTAGTTTGTGCCGTTTCATCATGGGCATGCAATTGTTGATAATTATTTTCCAATTCCTTGGCAACCACATCCATCATTTTAGGATCGGGATTTTTGATATTCTCTAACCCCTCTTGTTTGCTCATCGCAGTAATTTTTTCTAAAAGTTCATTCACTTGTTGTGCTGTCACGTCATTCGATGGAGCAGATTTTTTCGCTATTGCCTTAAAGTTATTTTGATGAGTACTTTCCCAATACTCTCTATCTCCTTGGAAGGCAATAACCGTCATCAGCACACGAGAATCAATGTCTTTTTGCTTGAATAATGCTTTATTTGTAATATTAAAAGTCCAATCGTTTTTTAATCTAAAAAACGATCGATATAACGTTGCCATTTCCTTATCGGTGACTGGATCATAAATGGTAAAGGTAGTTCCCCAGAAATTCATACTTGCCTTAGCCAATTTTGTGTAGCCATCTTGACCATAGATATCGAAGGTTGGGAAAAAGGCGAATAGTTTTTCATCAGCCGCCCCTATGAAATTTTCAAAATTATCATAAACATCAAAATGAGCAGTCAGAGAAAAGAACTTTGAACGCGCATATGCCAATTTATTATCAAAGGGATCAAAAAATTCATAGGTCAGCAAAAGGCTGAGAAATTTTCTATATAAGGTTCCTAGTTTTCGAGTTTTGGTTTCTATATCATAACTGGTGGTTAAACTGATCCAGTGTTCTTTGATGTACATCTCATCAGGGATTTCCGTATTTGAAAGGGCGAAACTGGTATTGATGCTGATAAATAATGAACATAAAATGGCAATTGCATTTCTCATAAAGACCTCATTCTTATTAATAAATATTTCCTTAAATTAGGGGTCTGCTTCGTCTGATATTTTCCCGTGGGATTGAGCAAATTAAAACAGTCCCTTTTCTTTTCAGCATGAATTGGAATGCACCGAAATTCATTCATGATAAAGAACCATGGCGATTATATTGATGTACTCTTAAGGGAGTATTAAGATAAACTCGAAATAAGAAAATAGGATTTTTTTCTTATTTCGAGTGGGTAATTAAAATGGAGCCCACTTAACATGGTTATGGATAATCTGCATTTAATGGCTTTACGTTAATTTAGCGGGCAGACTTTTAACATCAGGATTTTTTGAATAAGCATCGAGAATTTCGTTAATCAGTTGTTCCACAATACTTTCTTTCAATTCATCCTCAATCAACCCCACTTTTTCTTTCATATTATTCAATCGAGTTTCTAATTCTTTGGCCACTGAACCATTGGGAAATAATGCTGCCAAAAGACGTCTTGCTTCTGCAGGACCTAGATGACGATACAAGTGGTTTCTCACTGTAGCATCCTCAGCTGTAGTACTAAAAGCCCATAATTCAACTGGACCTAAGGTCAAGGTAAGCAACTGTACGTTCACCCCACTCTTGGTAGCATACTGCGCCAGAAAAGTTCCTCCACCTTGCCGCGGACCATGTACTCGAGTACGCAAAGCTGCTTTTGCGGTATCAGATAGCCCAAATATGGCAGTGGTTTTTTCGACTGCCTGAGAGGGTCCTGCATCCATAATGTAAATTGCGGTAGCAAAATCGATCATGACTGGATCAAAGTCATCAACTGCCTGTGACAACAAGGCAATTTGTACTTTCCATTTGCGCCCTTCGCGCATATCAATAATCACTTGCTCCCGCACCGCTGTAGATTTTGACGTACGGTGAAACTCATCGTACACGATACGTTTATGATCCTCTCTAATTTCTTGCACTCTCTCTTTATGATATTCCTTGTATTGCTCTGGAATATTATTGAGGCTTTCTTCAGTTAGATAATAGTGTCTTGCCAATACATAACGTGCCAACATATACATGACTGCAGTCTGTCTGTCTGCGGCATCCCCTCCGCTTTTCGCTACCTCATCAAGGTCTAGTGACACAACTCGCGCATCACCAATATCAAAACTGGTCACGCGTGACAAAATGGGGTATTCACGAACTGCTGCAGAAATCATGCGCGAAAATGCGTTAATCAATGATTCTCCAGTTGGTGCTGTAATTCGTTCGTAGAGATCTTCAATAGACGGAGTACGACAAATCGATGCGGCATCAGCCAATAAAGGCATTGCATAACGTTGAGCCAGCATCGCTTCATGCACAAAGCCTGCAGAATAAAGTGAATCGGTCACTTCCCACCAAGTTGATTTTGAATCACGAACAAACCCAATTTCTTCTAAAATGCTGTCGATGAATTCCTCTACTCCAGGCGAATAGGGCGCTGGATTAAACTCATCAGCCAAACTTTTATACAGTTCATCAACCACCATACCTGCAAGATCTGGCATTCCATCGTAGGGTTTTTCTGCGCCAAGAGGAGTCGTTAGCAAGGTAATAAAGTTTACTAAGAAGGCGCGCTCTAATGCAGTGGGATAACGACATCCCAATTGGGTATCAAAGGGATTAATTGAGTATTCAGGAGTCATTCTTAAACGATGATAAGCAACGAGATGACGTTTTGATGCCGGAAGTGCTTCTTTCAGCAAAGAGATCAGTCCGCTACTTGAAGGTCCGATATCAATAATTGCAATACGGGGTAAACGTAACAAACCACCAGAGAGACATAAAGCAAGGTTGATCGCATTCGATAAAACGGATTTACCCGAACCTGGTCGTGCATAAACGAGATCAATCCACGTCGTTTGCTCTGTAGAGCCTGGCTGGAAGGGCCAAGGCTTACCATCGGGCGTTCTAAAAAGTAATGCGCCTTTTAGCCAAGGTGATGCCGGACGGGTAATAGGCAGTATCGAAACCACCGAACTGAGTGGAGCAACTGTAGGCACTGCGGTACTGTTTAGCGTGGCAGCTAACATGCCAGAAACAAAACCACCGAATGGATCACCACAAATCTCAGAAACGTCGGTTGAGCCCCAGCCCTCAATTGCCTTGACTAACTCAGAGCTGCGTTGCCGCAATAATGCCAATCGGTCTTCAGGTGCCCAAGTGGTTGCTACAACCCGCAATCGGACAATGGACTCATCGGTATTGAGTTGTATGTATTTCAATAAATTTACCGAATCACTGATCAAACGATTTTGTGCTGAACTAAAGGTTAAAATCGCAGCCAATAGACCTTTAAGTTTAATCGTGGCAAGCCCTTCGCTTTCGATCAAAAAGGAAATTCGCCAGGGAATATGGGCTGGCAATATACGTGTAAATAACTGAATAAAGGGTCTAATGTCTTTAGGGAATAAATCAATATAGGTTGAAGAGTAAATCTTGTCCCCTACCCTAACGGTACGCAAATCCAATACTTCCGCATCACGAGGAAATACTTGTTTCGCTAATGAGGGCCATAATAAATCGGAAGCATCGCCTTCGAAAGAATTCACTTCCCTGACTGTTACCTTATCCCCAGGTAAACTTGCCCGCCAATCATCTGCAGTATAATCTGGATCAGACGTCATACGAATTGCATGGATTGCCTCATGGACTTCGAGTAATTTAGCGAAAATATGCAGCGAATCGAAATCATTCATTACCGAACGAACGTAGGCATCATGAGTATCACGTAATTCAGGAATGGCAGCATAGATAGTCTGGCTGTTTTTAAAAGGAGGCGCCTTAGTATCCTTGATCATCTTAAATTTAGCTTTGGTTGCTGCCTTTAATTGCTCCGAAGGTAAATTGAATGGTCGGGTTATCAGTACAAAATAGACACGCTCTTCGGCACAATACTGAGCCATATAGTTGACTCGTTCTTCAAATAAGTCAGTTAAATTCAGTTCAAGTCGTTTTGCCGTTGCTGTGGCAGGTTCATAAGTGTCTTGAATCAATTTCCTTATGTTTTGTTTATCATGACTAAAATAAACCTGTAAGGCATGTCCTGGACGCCCCATTGCCCCTTGAAATGAGTTGGTTATACCGGCAATCAAATTTTCAAATTCTGCCGCACCTACAAGGGCAGATACCCCTTCCACTTTCAAAATTGATATTAAAGAACCATCATGATTGACCAACACAGTTGGACTATCAGCTGTTTCCAATTCGATATAAGATTCTGTTGTTTGCTTGAGCGATGTACTTAGCCAGGCAAAGAAGGTATCTATTCCTTCAAAAAAAGATTCTGACCAATGCGCCATTCCCTAACCTCACATTTAACTTGAAATTTCTTCTAGTGCACTCGCCGCCCATTTTTCAATTTGTTTGCGGAATTTAGCTCTTGAAGGCAATAGAAGTATGTTTTTAAATAATTGAGCTCTTCTCTCTTCGTCACTGACCCCTGCATCAATCATTAACTGACCAAATATTGCAGGATCACTCGTTCCTTCGCCAAATTTTTCCTCTACAAGTTGTGAGCGAAATTTGAATGCTCGATAAATATTCTGTGCACTCGATTTATAACCCGTATCATTTGTAATCGCACAAAACAACACATGGCATATGCTATTTAATTCAGCTTGGGTCAGTTCGGGAAGATAAATTAACGTACCCCCACCGTAACCACCGACACCTACCGACTCAACAAAAAAACACTGCGCACAGAAACAACAAGAAGTCACCAAATTTTCTAACTTGTTGTTCGCATAATTATTATCAAGATTAACTACTTCTTGAAATAAACGTGCTTGGAATCCACAAAATCGACAAGTATATCTATCTCTTTGAAATACTTTTTGCTCAAACGCCTTAAATCGTTCGTCAACCTTTCTGGCAGAATATAAACGCCATGATCCCGGCGTAGCCATTAATTTTAATTTATTTTGTTCTTGATTAACTGCCATATCCTCGGCTCACATTGAATAGAATAAACTTTATTGGCAATTATCCGTTTTAATACCCATTAAAAGATCCTCTTCCCCTGACGGGGAGAGGATCAAAAATGAATCTTATCCTTTATTATTAAAAGCAACTGCTAAGTTACTAACAGGCACTTTATTAGTATACTGTTCCAGTAGGTCCAGCAGTTGTACCACCGCTACCTCCGAACATTGTTGCTCCAGTTACCCCTAAAATTGAAGGTAGGAACAATAAGGCCGCAGCGATAAAAACTAATGCGATTGGAGTACCTATTGGAATTTGGGTTGGGTTATCTTTGTGCTGTTTAAATTTCATAATAGCACCGATTGAAAATCCCAATCCAGCCAGATAAGAACCTGCAGTGATTAATTTGGTCAAGTTTGTAAATGACCCAGTAATGTTTGATGCCATCTGCCCTACGGATATTCCCGTTCCGGATGCAGCTGCTGCATCTTGACTCACTAAAGCCAGTAAACTTAAGCAAATGAAACTGCTTAACCAATATTTGTAATTAGATTTGCTAATGAGTTTGCTCTTCACCTTTTTCTCCTCAAATTTAAAATGACTAAAACTAATTAAATCAAAAAAATCGTACCTTCGGTCTGTTACGATGCCCCATATAAAGTGTTGTTGATCATTTCTAGTGTACCTACGATGTTGATTGCTAATATTCCTCCAAACACATGAACTAAACCTTTACCTGTCCCGCCTGGTGGTTGCCCTTGCGAAGCGGAACGCGCAATCAATACCCATCCTCTCACGAAAGCGACTAAACCAATGACCTGGATGATAATCGTTAAAGGTCTTCCAACGACACTTCCAGTACCGAACAAAGTATCAAGTGTCGGGTTATTACTACTCACCGGTGCATAAGAAAGAACATTTTGATAACCAAAAGTCGTTACCATCATTGATGAAAAAGCCGTTGGAAAATAAATAAATATCGCACCAACTAATAAATACATCACTGGTTCTTTGATACTTGTATTATTCGACATCATCGTACGAGCCTCGCCATACACCTTTAAACTATAGATGGCTTTAAACAAAAAGGCACATCCAATCAGATATGCACCTCCTGTAATCAAGCGCTCTACAGGAATCAACGAATTTGCGATGTTAGTTAATATATTTACCTGACCCGATATCCAGCACGCTACTGATCCGCCTGTACATGTATCAGCCATACAAACCTCAACTATCTTCTTGACTAAACCTAATTACTCGCCCGGAACTTGTTAAAACTCGACCTTGCATAGAATCGATTAGTCTTACAGTTCCATATCCTGCGATTTTTGTTCCTTCTCTTACTGTAAGTGTAGAACCATTTGTGCCAATTAGCCAAGCCCGACCAGGAATTACTGCATTTATATAGTAAATAATTTGTGGAGTTAAGGTACGAACACGGGCAACGGGCTTAACAGGCTTAGGTTTTGTTCGCTCCATTAACACATTAATTACCTCGGATTGTTTCACTACTTGATTATTTAAATCAGTGATCATCTGATTCAGTTTTGTAATTTGAGCATTTAAGGCATTGACATTATTATTGACATTCCCTACCTGCTGACTCATTGAGCTAACCTCAGATTGAACCGTTTGCTGACTAGCTTCAATAGAGGCAACTTTTTGTTGTAACTCTGAATTATTTTCCTGCGTAACCTGAGGTTGTGGTTGAACCACTGGTTTTGGCTGAACAGGTTCTGGTGGAATTTCAGTTTGGGTAACCTGTGGTTGTGGTTGTGGTTGTGGTTGCGGTTGCGGTGAGGGAGTAATTTCCGCCACAGGAGCAGGATTTAAATTCTCCTGAGGAGTAGTCGGAGTAGTTTTAGAGAACATCCCTCCGATAAATTTATACATCAACATAATAAAAACAATGATACCCACTGTAATTAGAGCATTACGCTTAATATTCTTTCCAGGCTCCACTCCCCCGGGTCTTGCAGGAGTAGAACCTTTGGTATCAAACTCTGAGGTCTCCAGAGGCTCATTCTCAAGAGAGTCTAACTCAGCAAACTTATACTCATCATTTTGATCATTATCTGCCATTTTTACCTGCCATCAAATTAAAAAGATTTCACATCCTGAGTAAATAAAACGCCTACTGGGGTTCCAGAATAGACCTCAACAGTTGTAGGTGTATTAAATAACACTTGTGCTTGCTGCCCCCAAGTCTTACCAACAGTTGCTAGACCAATTACAGCATTTTCCAGAGTAGAACGGCCAACACCATTAGCTACGGTTACGTTATTGCCGCCACCTGTTCCACCAATGGTGACTGTTGTATTGGCAGACTGGAATGCATTACCAAAGCCCTCTAAAAAGGAAGAAGCAAATAATGAGCCGTATCGCAACAAGTAATGATGATTGGTTCTACTGGCAAGAGCGGTTCTTGCCGTATTCGGATCAATTGCATATGCAGAAATTGGAATTGTTTTAGGTGCACCTGGAATAGACATGGTATTAAATGTAATAACCATTTTGTTTGCGTTTGAAGGTAAATTAAAGCTACCAATTAATTTGGCTCCCTTAAGTCTTCCTGAAACAATGCTCGCAAGAATAGGGCCTGGCTCATCACTATTCACTGAAGTATCGATCACAGCGAAAAGCACATCTCCTGTTTTAATCATATTGACTTGAGTCACCGATGTATTGGTGGTTTCAGTCACTGTGGCTCCACCAGGAGCAACCCCAGACGCTGCTGCTACAGCTGCTGCAGCGGGCTCTTTTTCTGCATCGCCAGCAGTATAATTCTGTGTTGGCACATTTTTCCATTCAGCAATTAATTGATTTGCAGCCGCTAACATGTCAGAACTTTTTTGTTGAATTTTTTGCTGATATTTTTGTTCTGCTTGTTGCTGATTTTGTCTGTTTATAATCGCCTGCAATTGTTGGTTGCTGGCAGCAGAGCCTGGCATTACGGCAGCTCCTGCTGGCCCTTGTCCAAGAGTTGGTACTCCTCCAATGTTAAATGCACCGGGTTGCAAATTCGGAGCCCCCAAACCTGCGACCTGGGCCCCTTCGGGAGCAACGGCCAAGTTTTGTAATTCAGCAGGACTGAAACCAGCATTTTTTAAATCAGCGGCATTATAGCCAGCATCAGCCAAATCTTTGGCACTAAAACCTGCTGCTTTCATTTCAGCTGCCGTAAATCCAGCATCCTTTAAATCTTTAGCACTAAAACCCGCATCTTTTAATTCCTTGGCATTAAAACCTGCATCTTTTAGGTCTTTAGCACTAAAACCCGCATCTTTTAATTCCTTGGCACTAAAGCCTGCATCTTTTAGGTCTTTAGCACTAAAACCCGCATCTTTTAGATCTTTAGCACTAAAGCCTGCATCTTTTAATTCCTTAGCACTAAAGCCCGCATCTTTTAGGTCTTTAGCGCTAAAACCCGCATCTTTTAAATCTTTAGCACTAAAACCCGCATCTTTTAAATCTTTAGCACTAAAACCCGCATCTTTTAATTCTTTAGCAGTAAACCCGGCGTCTTTTAAATCCTTAGCGCTAAAGCCCGCTGCTTTTAATTCAGCGGCTGTAAAACCCGCGTCCTTAAGCTCTTTTGCTGTATAACCAGCATCTTTTAAAGCCTTTGCAGAACACCCTAGTGTTCTCTTGATAGTCAAAGCACTAACCCCTGCAGCTCTCGCTTTCTTCAATGATTCAACACTGCAATCAGCGACACGTCCATTTGCAATAACATCTGCTGGAGTCAAGCCTGCATTTTGCAAATCCTTGGGGGTAAATCCTGCAGCAAGAAGCTGTGCGGGAGTAAATCCTGCATCAAGTAATGATTTAGCATCATAACCCGCATTTTTTAATGCCTCAGCGCTACACCCATTCAATTCTTTGATTCGTTTGGCAGAAACACCTGCTGCAAAAAGTTTTTTCAGATTATCGGGATTACAGCCCGCTGCCTTGATTTGGTCATCCGTCAAAGGGGTTGCCGCGCTAATTTGCGCTGGAGTGAAACCGGCATTGGCAAGCTCTGCATCAGTAAAACCAGCAGCTTTTAATGCTTGTGCACTACATCCAGCATATTTTTTAATCAGAGTTGCGCTAACTCCTGCTGCTCTTTCCCTCTTTAACGCGTCAACATCACAGCCCGCCTTTTTTACATCATCCGGAGTGATACCTGGCGGAAGTTCAGCCTGGGCGGCTTTTATATCGGCCGCAGAATAGCCTGCTTTGGCAAGATCCTCGGGTGTAAACCCGGCATTTAGTAGATCCCTTGCACTAAATCCTGCCGCTTTTAATTCCTCTGGAGTAAAACCGGCTCGTTTTAAATCAGCGGCGCTAAATCCTGCATCGCGTAGTTCTTTAGCAGAAAATCCGGCCGCTTTTAGTTGTTCTGCAGAACAACCGCTAATTCTTCGAATTGCTGAAGCGGTGACTCCTGCTTTACGTAACTTAGTCAATGCTTCGACATTACATCCCGCTTTTAATACATCTGCGGCGGTTATTCCTGCCGGCAAACCGCTGGCTCTCGCTATCTCCTCTGGGGTATATCCAGCGCCCTTCAATTCATCATCAGAAAAACCTGCATCTTTAAGTTCTTGGGCAGTAAAACCCGCATTACGTAATTCACAGGCATTAAAGCCACAATCCCTTAACCTAGAAGCTGTATATCCCGCATCTTTTAGTTGTCGTGCATTATATCCAGCTGCTTTTAATTCTTTACAGGGGCATACCGGGCTTAACTCTTTTAAAGAATAACCGTTGTCTCTTAACTGAGCACAGTTGCATGCTTCCTTCAGATCAGCTAACTGAGCTCCTTGGCCTACAACTTGTTGGACAACAGTTTTTGAACAACCACCGTTTTGTAATGTTTGCAGCCAAAGAGTTTTTTGAGCACCTTCTTCATTTTCACGTGCGAGTGTCGCAAATCCTACACCACTTTGCCCACCTTGAGAGCCGATCACTCCAACCCCCTCCCCCAGGGCTTGAGTTCGGATAATTGTGGGAATAGCACTCCCCCCAGTTTGCGCTGCTTTTTGTGCTTGATTAATATTTTGCTCTTCCTGCAATTTGGCATATTGAGCTGTTGGGTTAAGAACACCAGGAATAGACTGTATGGCTCCGGGAGCATGTCCAAGTGTCGCTTCTGCCGAAGGTCCGGTACCTATTGATCTTAATTTGATATACCCTATTACTACAGCTATTACTAATAATGCTACTGTAAAAATGATAATAACTCGGGTACGAGTGTTTGAAAAAAGTGATTTAATATTTTCTTTTCTGCCAGCCATTTATAACCCTTCTACCTTGAGCTGCATGACCTTCCCATGCCAGGAAACCAATAACACCGGAGATTTGTGCATTTCATAAGCATGCGTCCCATCTGCGCTGGTCATACTTGCCAACCAGCCCGGTGACAATATCGTAAGATTTGTTCTAACGTACATTCTGTCATTAACTAACCAAGCACGCGCATCTCCGCCAGTAATACCCAGTCGTTTACTTCCAGGAGGGGGCACACCATCTAAAACATGAAGAAGTAATTCACTGGCTGAAGGCGGAATCCCAGTTTCTAGTGGCATAGCTTTAGCATTCGGCCCCAATCCTTGAACGCGCAGATCAACCCGATAATCAACCGCTTTTTGCCCTGGTATTAGTGTGAGCATTACGGGGGTATTTAGACCTCTCAGACGCACAGCCAAATTTCCATAATTGTATAATTTCAATGCTTGAATCATTATCGTGTTGCTTGTTTTATCCCATTGAATATTAAATGAATTAGGGTCTCCCAAATCATAAGCGGCAATAGGCCATGGAGCCCCAGATGAATCCAGAAAAACCAATGAAGAAACAAACCCTTGTGCCAAACGAATAACAGGCGGAGTTGATCCCGGAGACAAATTCACAAATTGAGAGGTCGCTGTAGGTTTTGGTGGTGTGCCTACAGGCGAAGCCTTAGCATACTCCATGGTTTCACTTAATTGTTTTAAATGAACAACTTGCTCCGTATTCATTGGATAGAGGGTCCTTGTCATATCTTTAAAGGCCTTATTCTCAATGACTTCTTCATCGCTTTGGCTAACGATCTGCGGCGCATTAGGATTCGCTGCATTTGCAGCAGGACTTTCAGGTCGTTGCGGTGCACTATAAATATTCCCAGCAAGAGGAATAGGAATATTTGGCCCTTGTTGTGCTGCGGGCGGATTTTGTGCCGGAGTGGCATTGTTTCCTGCTTGAGCTGGGCCGGCAGGAGGAATTTGTCCTGGTGGTTGATTTTGTGCTGCTGGCTGATTTTGTGATAAGCGCTGTTGCAATATACGTAACTGCTGTAAGGCTTGCTGAGCACTATCGGTTGACTGATCCTGCGCGTACGTAGGATCAGGCACCGAATAGACAATGCCATACAACAAACAAAACTTTAAAAACCAGTTCAGCTTTTTCATTAAGACACTCCACCTGTGGCAGGTCCAACAACAAATTGCGATATACCTATTCCTCTAGGCGAATTTAAAGTAGAAACACGAGTAATTAACATAGTAACCACATTATTTTGTTGAGTAAACTCACTGGCACTCTGATAGGTTACTAATATAGGCATTTGTACTCGCCATGAAAAGTTTCCATTCAACACGCCCTTTTGCAAAATAATAGGAGCTCGTGTTGCCACTGCTGAAACAATCAATTTTTTGGCCTTAACTGCATCCAGGTTGTTTGATTGTTGTAAAGCGCTTAAAAATTGGTCCCAGCCTTCGGGAGTAAAGAATCCAGACGAAGCCTGTAATTCGTCGCGATAGTTAACAAAATTGTAAGTAAATGCGGCAATAGCAGCCTGATTCGCCCATTGCAATACAGCAGAATCCGATTGGTTCGGTTCATTTAAGGGGAATAGCGGTGTAATGCGACCATTAATGCTGGTTGCAAAATATTTAGGGGCTGGCGGATGTGTAATCATGTACACTAATAGCGCAGCTAAAACAATATTGATAATGAGAGCAATTAACAACGCAAGCATTACCTTACGTTGGCTGTCTTTATAAAATTTGTTTCTCAGTGCGACAACTGTCAAGGAATCTTCAGCCATAATATCCTCTATTTATTGCTTATTGTGGTATCAGTTTATCCTCATTCTCCGCAGGCGGATCAGGAGGAAGTAACGCGTTCGATGAATAATTTGGAGCCAAAAGAGGCTGCAATTGAATGGGAGGTGCTACACCACTCGTTGCGTAATAATCTCGTTCAGGCTCTGTTAAATGGATGTAAGCAATTAAAACGCAAAAAATGCAATTCAATATCAGAGAAATAATCAAAGCAATTAACCCGCGTCTATAGGAGTTAACGTAGAAATTCTTACTTCTTTTTATCAAATCCCATGTTTCACGACTCATTATTTCCCCTACGCCACAGCTCGCCTGAAAGTAATTTCTACCCTGGCGTTAACTGAATTATCACCGCCTTGAGTGAATGAAATAATAGGCTTATCACTACCTAATCCCTGTGTAAAGATAAAACGACTATCTACTCCCTGGGACCACAGGTAATCACTAATAACTCTCGATCTGGCTAAAGTTAATGCATGCTCTCTTTGTGGCGATACATACTTGTTGCTGTAACTGGCTATATTAATTGCAATCTTGCGAAATTGCTTCAGGAACACAACAATTTCATTCAACAAAGGATAAGACTTCCATTTCAGACGCGGTGTTTCTGGTTCAAATAAGTAACTGGCTGGAATACTGATCATATAATCCTGGCCTATTGTAATTACTTTTACTCCCTTCTTATTTAATTTTTTAGCGAGCTTCATAATGGTGGCATCACAGGCACCAAGAACCTTACATGGGTATTTGGGTTCATCTTTTTCTAACGCCCAATAGTCACCCTTGCAGGCATTTAACATTAACAAGGCAATTAAACCCACAGCCCGAATTAGATTAATACGCACCGATCTCACTCACTATCCTCATAGTTTAAAATATTTATTTTAAAATGATTCTGACTGTAGTCCTTTTGTCTGTTCAATCTTCAAAGAAAAACATACAAATCATTACGTTACAATGAATTCGATAAAATAGCTATTTTTTTAAAAATTTATTTATTTTTTTACACTTACTTGAGTAAAAACACGGCGCTCCGAATTATTTTTTTGCAACAATGGAAAAGACAATTGACTTCATTCGAAACCTTTCTGTCGTGTGATAAATAGAGAGGGCGTGCAGAACGAGTAGGGATACGCAAAGAGATGGGGATTTGAACCTATAACAGTTCAACGGGGTCTAATCAATAAAGTTTAAGTATAAAAGATAGAACAGTGCCCAATAATTTACCGTGAAAAACATCAGGCAGGAACCCACGGGATCAATTTTTCAGTAATGGATCACCATGTGCCCTACCTTAGCTACACTAGCTCTCGCTATTCTTCAGCTTTTTTATTTGCATTATCACGTTCAGTAGCAATTTTCGCTGATAAAGTTCTTACTAGGTCAGTCAAATCATCTGGAGCAATAACATCTCGTTCTTCCGGAGGATAGCTTGTTGCCAATTGGAAGTCCTTAATCAGTTCATTCGCAACCGTACCCGCATATTTATCCTTCGCACCAGACAGGCGTTCAATATTCATCATTTGATTACGTGTTTCATTAATAGGCAGTAAAGGCTCAGAGAATGTAGCCTTATCACTGACTAAGATTGGTGGGGCACCAGGATTTTCTCGTAAAGCACTGAATATTGTCAATGCACCTTCGACTTCCTCCTCGATCAGATCTTCAACGGGTTCTGGTTCATTATGACCATGAAACGCAATTAAAGCCGAGACTCCTCTCTCAATGGGCTCTTCGATAGGTGATTCGCGTAATAACTTGGTAATTAGGGTAATTTCCTCATTTTCCACGGTCTTATTTATCGACAAATCGCCACTGTCTAAGATGGCTTGGAATGAGATTAATTGCTTTTGTAATCTCATTAAATAATCGTCTGGAGGAGCTTCTACCTTTAAAAATTGATTTAATTTTAATTGCTTAACAGGTTTAGGATTCGCATAAAACATTCGAGCACGGACAATTTTTGACTTGAAGAATATATGTGCCTCACCTTCTGTTTGCTCTTTTAAATCCAATAGATCAACACGAGCCCGCTTTTCAAACGAAGAACTTTTACTATCCATATAAGTATTTGCAATGCTGGTGTCTTTGGCTTGAAATGAATCCACTTTGGTTACATAAGCTTCGCCAGCTGTTTTAGTAAAGAAATCCCAGGTTTCCGTTGGGTCTTCCAATTTCATACAGATTTTAATGTTCGTGTTTGCACCGATAGATGCAGCCTCTTCTTTGGATGCCTTTTGGAATGCGGGTAAATCTTGTCCTGCAAAAATTGCAGAGAATCCCAAAGAACGAGCCTGTGCAGGCACCACTGCAAACCCTTGAACGGCATAATATCCATACTCATCAAGGATACACATATAAGGAGTCGGCGCATTAGTTGGTTTTCTCAAGATTACGTCTCGATAATCCCCTTCAACGTCTTCTCCCAAACCTGCAGCCATCATCGCTTTTAACGAAGAAACAATAATCTTCCCTAAGTTGGATAACTCGTCCGGAGATTTTTCCAAAGCGGGCAAAAGTACAACGAGAATTCTTCGATTCAATACCACGTCCTTGAAATCGACCTCTGCGAGATTGGTACGCACAATATGTCCATAAGTATCGGCCAAAGAGGAGAACGCTCTGACCAACTGCATGGTAATAAAACCATGTTGCTCCAAGACCTGTGATACTTGCTTGCCTTTTTTCTCTTTATTATAACCTGGCAAAGTACCCAGGTAGTTACGTAATGGGTCGGTAACTAATTTTGGAATTTGTTCGATATTAACACTTTCCTGATTATCTCTGGGGAAAATTTTATCAACGACTATGGTTTCTAATCGGGTTAAATCAAAGTAGTTACGGATGGTATCAGCATCCAAAAGTATCGCACCCTCATCACGCATATAAACCAAAAGGCGCATTAAAGCTTCAACGAAGGCAATCGCACGGCCTTTCCACATATCCCCATCTCCGCCTCCTTTTGAGTCGCCCATCAAACTGACAACCAGTTGGGTTAACATGCTGGAAGACCCTTGGGAGAAAGGGTTAAACGTATTCGACAGTCTTTTTTCTTGTGGACCGATAATATCTCGTGCACCAGTCATGAAGTTAATCAGCAGTAAATCGTCCTCGCGCCCCATGCTGCGGACCATGGAAAAAACTTTAGCATAGAGTGAGTTATCGCCTTTTCCGTCGACATAAATGAAACCACTACCTTGTACTAAAGCATTGAAAGCCAGTGAGACCAAACATTCTGTTTTACCGCTACCGGTGGAGCCGAAAATTAACGCGTGAGTACGCATGTCATCATTAGCAAACCATAATTCATGGCCCGTCTTACGATCGTTACCAAAAAACGCGATCCCACGGGCTATGTTGGGTTTATTCACACCCGGCTTCATATCATTATAATCTTTGACTCGAGAAATTTGAGGGAGACGGAAAGGCAGTTTTTGTTTTCGTGTATAGCTGTAAAGAAAGCAGGCAGCACCTACGAGCATGAGTAAGGTTGCTGCTTCCGAGAAATAATACGCCATAGCTGACAAAGTAAACAGAACAATCGAAATATTCGTAGGATCTGAAAAGAAATCCCCAACCCGTTGGCCAAAAGTCCGGGTGTCCCTAAGTAGGAGGGTGGGATCTAACTCATGACGTGATTCAATACCGCGCATCATGGCTCTAACTCCTGCATTTGTCTAGGGGTTAACTTAACTTCTTTTATGGCAATTTCCAAGGCTTTAATCGCTTCATCAACCATGGGCACTAAAGAACGACGACCCATTTCCTTCTCCGCTTTCCAATGAGAGAAGGGGCCTGCAACCTCGGTAAAGGGAGTTTGTCTACCAACACAATTGAGCATATACCATAAACGCCTATCAACCGGTCTTAACCATAAAAACTCAGAACTCGGAACAACCCCATCATCCCGAGACTTCTCAAGTAATGATGCCATTACAGTTAAAGTATAGGCATGTTTTGAAACAACTTCCTGGATAATTTCTGTATTTTTATATTTTTCTATTGTCGGTCTGGCCACAGAGTAATCGGGCTTACCTGCAACATAAGTTCTATCCAACACGGCTAAGATGTTGTTTGCAGCATCTCTATCCCGATTGATACGTGCAATAAAAACAGCAGCTAATGCATAAGCTTGTGGCGAGCAATGCTCAAATCCATCCCAATAAGGGCCTAATTGCAAAGTAAAAACTCGTTTTGCATCGCCTCTTCTTATTCCTGCTGTCATCTCCTGACCAGGTACTGGATTATCTAACAAAACATCTTCTTTTTTTAATAGATTGTATTTACGTGCAAACTCCATTGGAGTCAAAGCCATAGCCCAAGGACCTTTGTTTATATCTTGAGCGACTAAATCTTCTTTGACTATAGGCATAATTGCGGGCCAGTTAAATTGCTCCTGCTCCCGTAATTTTTTCATATCGTAAATTTTGCGGAATTTTAATGTGATGTTTGATTGATACAGAAACACAGCTAAAACAAGGAGGACAAGAACTACTGGGTAGCGCATGAAATCGCCAACAGCTCGTGTCGTTTCTACCAGTTGCTCCCAGTTAACCGCATTGGGATCTATGGTTTGCATGATCTGAATTAAGCTTGCTAACTGATCATTATGAACAAAGAGGTTAACGAGTTTTGCTTGCCAAATATTAATTTGAAAAACAACCATCACGATATACTGATGTCCCATTTTCCAAATAAAAAACACTGTAATAAACACGAGTACCATGACCCATATTGGACCCATGCCACTATCTTGACCTTGTTGTTGCGGTTGTTGTGCCATTAGTGATTACTTCATAGTTTATTTCTTTATAAGTATATACCGCTCCAGGATAATTTTGCGAGCGATTCATAAGCATATCGGTTCTTTAGATAACCGCAGAGAGACATATTAAATCTCACGATTCTTTAGTCAAGCGACCTCGTGAATACTTATAACTACCGCTGATATGAACAAAGCGCGTAATATTCTCTAAGTCTAAAGATTTATCTTTTAATGTTAATAAAGGGCTTCCTAGCCTGTCATATAAAATTTTATCTGGAACAAGAGGAATGATATCCGTCTTATTGATATAGATACCTACATATGCCTCATTCTGTTTGTTCTCTTTGGATTTAATTAGAGCCTTTACCTGGTCTTCCTTTTCGTAGATGGGACGAGAAATCATTTGACGTGGCAAATTAAAAATTATTCTTTCCCAAGATTGAAGATTAGAACCATCGGAAGTATATAAAGAAACGAACACTTCTTGCTGATTACCTCTCAGAGCAAGTCGATTGGCTAGATTAGTATCGGATTGAATTTGTGCTTGACTGCGCGCATTGATTTTTTTGGCAAAATTATCACGAACTCCAATTAAACGATTACCAATCGACCGGAGAAAATTAGACTTATCCCAGGGCCCATTTTGAATCGCATAATCCAATGCTTTCAGAATCGCATCATTATGCTCTTTAGTGAACTTTTCGTTTGTCATAAAACCAGATGTTTGTTTAAAAGAAAAATCAATGCAGTATTATGGAGTATAACAGTAATTTCGATTATATAAACAAGATAAAGTCCACAAAGGGTGATGAAATCCTTTGTGGACAGACACTAAATTATTTATTTTACTTGATGGTTCTGAACTCAACTTCACGAACCGATACCAAGGCCACGTACTTCAGCAGCCTGTTCCTCTTGAGTACTCTCTTCAGAGCGCTGCTTGAGTGCTTGAAGTTGTTCCTTAGCGCCTGGGGTTTGTTGTTGCATTTCTTGATTGTTCAAAGCCTCTTTTGGCAAAGCATCAGGCCCATTGGTTATGACTTGAGCTACAATATCCAGTATCTTAGTTCCCTCTTGAAGAGGGGTTATGTCGCGACCGCTTCCAGCCATTACTGCAGCCATTTTGTTTATAGGCTCTTTTAAATTGTCAATCTGGGTCTTCAGCTCACCATCACCACTTTCATGCTTAAAAAATCCCATAACATTACCCCTAATACATAAAAATCTTTAATTACCTAGTTTATCAAAATCCATTATAAATGCATCCAAAATCATCAAAGCTTACGATTTATTTACAATATATTTTAATAAAACACACCTAGTCGTACATTAACTCGTCTAAAGGGGTATAGTCACGACTTGGTCCGCCTTGAATCAACTCATTTAGCACGTCAGTCATACACAATAAACGTAACACATTTGGTGTTACCTCATCAAAAACAACCCTAAGTCCAAGCAAAGCACCTTCTGCTTCATCAAATGTAGCCCCTAATCCATATCCAAGGCATAGGGAACACAATTGATCTGCTCGTTTCGCAATCGCAGGTAACAAACCTGTATCGGCAAAAACCTCCTCATAACTTACAAATCTATCATTAAGATAGAATTTTGCGTTTAAACTTGCAGCAATAACTGACATGCTTTTGCTAATATCTCTCTCCATATATCATCGCCACCATGGTTTTGAAGACTTAAGTGATCCCGCTAAAGTACTTCTTATCCACCTTAAAAAAACCGGCACGGTAAAACCATAATGCTCAATGATCCCAAAAAAAACGGCTGAGATTAAAACCAGTATGCCTGTCCATATTCTAATGTGCATTAGAAATAAAAATATAGGAAAAGCAGCTCGAGCATCAACTATAAAAAACCGAGCGCTACGAGCAGAATCTCTCCAATGTGCTGTTTCAGCGAACCCTGCCATATTTTTACCTCAGATAAAAAAATAAAGCTGTTAAAAAAAGTATATACCTAAATAAAAGCTTTGGCATCTCTGTCGTCGAATATTAATTACATTTTTACAACAACTCGTGCTTTAAATGAATGTTCTCGGGTGAATATTTCTGATTTTAATGGTCAAAAAAAACCTCTCTGGTTAGGAGAGGGTTTTGCAGTTACGGATGATTGCTTTTTTTATACGGATAACTGTCACAAAATAAATCATTTTTTATCCATTGGGGAATAGCCTTTTGAAAATGAGGGCCCTAGTATATTATTCAGGACTTTTTTCATTTCCAATTCCTCAGATGGTTTTGCAGAGGGCGTTAATTGAGGTGTAGCAATTTCTTCTCCAATTTTTTCATCCTGCAGACTTTCTTCAAACCGGGGTTTGTTTTGTCCAGCAGCCAGTTTCCCTAACATTTTAGAAGTACTGAATTGACTCATCTAAACTCCTGCTATTACACCCATACTAATAAGTTAGCATAAACAACTTAAGGAATTATTAAGAATAATTTTTTTTTTTATAAAAAATACTATTGAGTAGTGAGTCTGTTTTACGTTATGTTAAAACAACCTATTAGAAAAATAGGTTCAATTGTCATTTATGGATGAATGCGATTGCTCAATTTACAGAAAAAGTCAGGGCAATTGGGAACCAGTAGAGTCTCAGCAAAAGACTCTAGAAAAGGAGGAAATATGGCTAAGGGTGAAGTGAAATGGTTTAATAATGCCAAAGGTTGGGGTTTTATTATTCCAGAAAATGGTGGGGATGATATTTTTGTTCATTTCTCGTCAATTCATGGCACAGGGTACAAAACATTAGTTCCAGGACAAGTAGTCAACTACGATGTAGAAACCGGTGAAAAAGGCCTACACGCAGCTAATGTGATTGTGCTCAATGAGAATGCTGATGCTGAAATGGCTTGATTCAGTTAGCGCAGTATCATAGTGGTGCTGCGTCCATAAGCCAAAAAGATTAAATTTGAGCAAAATACTGAATTACAAACCGTCTTCCTGTATCATGGCCTCATTCTATTCAAGGTCAATGAATTACTCATGAAGCGTGGTTTGTTACTTATCAATCTTGGCACCCCTAACAGTCCAGAAATCTCGTCTGTCAGGAGTTATTTACGCGAATTTCTTACCGACAAACGGGTTATTGATCTGCCTGCTTTACTTCGCTATGTATTGGTATATGCGTTCATTTTACCGTTCCGAACAAAGCGTTCTGCTCATGCCTATCGATCCATATGGACTGAGCAAGGTTCTCCGTTACTATTCCATAGCCAGAATTTAGTAGACCAAATACAAAAAGAAGTGGGACCAGAAAATAGAGTGGTTCTTGGTATGCGCTACGGAAACCCATCGATTGAAAGCGCTTTGGAGCAGTTAAGATCTTGTGAGTCGATCACTATTTTGCCCTTATACCCACAATACTCATCAGCAGCTAATGGATCATCTATAGAGGAAGCCCTAGGCATCATCGGCACCTGGGATCTCATCCCATCAATCAGCATTATCAGTGATTTTTTTCAACATCCAGCGTACCTGAAAGCACAAGCTCAAGTTATTAAACCTTTTCTTCAGGATCAAACCCATGTTCTCTTTAGCTATCATGGGATCCCCGAGCGACAAATCACTAAAAGCAGTTGTAAATCAATTTGTACCCAATCTTGCCCTGCCTTAACGGACGATATCCACAGATGTTACAGAGCCCAATGCTATGAAACGAGCCGTTTATTGGCCAATGAACTGGGTTTGTCTGCAGGTAACCACAGTACTGCTTTTCAATCAAGACTGGGTAAAACACCCTGGGTAAAACCTTATACCGATGAAGTTCTTGCTGAATTGATCGCAAAAGGAATCAAAAAGTTAATTATTTGTTGTCCCTCATTTGTTGCTGACTGTTTAGAAACTCTTGAAGAAATAGGAATTCGTCTCCAAGAACAATGGAAAGCACTAGGAGGTCAAGAATTAATTGTCATTCCAAGTATGAATACCGACCTTTCCTGGATCAAAGCCATAATCACAATGACCAACATACAATCAGATTCTCAATTTAGGAACATCTTGTGATCTCGAAATGAATAAAAATACCTGCGAAAAGACAATTCAAATTGATTTAACACTCGCCCCCCTCCTGTCTTGGTTAGCGCTCAGAATAAAACATTTGGGTCATGCGTTCACAATAACTTAGAAAACAGGGATGTGATTGAGCATACTCTTGTAATGGAGAATGGATAGGCGGCTGAATGATACTTTTGAGAAATGCGTAAACACAAGCATCAATACTCGTAGGCTCATTTCCCATAAAAAACTCACTGTCTGCCAATGGAATGCTCAAAGCGTGCAGATCAGCGATACCTAATTGATAAACTTCTGTAGTGGTATGTCGACCTAATCCCTGTCGATAAAGATCCTGGCGAATTTTTCTTTGAATTAATTTAGGAACAAAGTAATAAAGTGGCTGTTTCAGATGACCAAAAAAGGCCTCTTTTGTGGTTGGCCAATACCGATCATCAAGCCAGCGCGAATAAACAATCACCCAATATAAATGTTCTTCAAGCATCCGCCTTACTGCCAATGCTTCTGCTTTTTGAGCCGCAGTTAAATGACCATCCAAAGGATCACCATATTTTTGTTGCAAATAATCGATAATAAAACCACTATCGGCTATTTTTCTTCCATCATCACTAATGACTGGTAACTTCTTCTTTGGCGCTCTTCGCGGATCAATAACCGATACCGTTTCAAAAGGAAGTTTTGCCATTCGCAAATAAGTTTCTAATTTCATGCAAAATGGGCTGGGATTAGGAAGCGACCACGCAGAGGGAAATTGATAGAGTTTTATCATGTATTATTCCTATCGATTTATAGAGCGCATTATTGATTATGACGCCCATTTGGGAAGGAAGCAAAATCAAACCAACAAAAAAACCGACGATAAACCAGAAAATTGTTTGCAAGAACTCTTTTTTTCTTTATTAAATCACGCCATTATTGTTCTTAAAATACCCCCTAAAAAAGACATAAGGATATAGAAAATGCCAAATATTCTAGTTATTGGTGGTGGAACAGGGCTAACAACAGCTTATATGTTAGAAAATGTTATGGGGTTTAACGTCACTTTAGCAGAAAAAAGTGAACGTTATGGCGGTCATATTAACAGTCTCGATTTTGGTGACCATGGAATCGCAGAGGGTGGCGCTGAGTTCATAGGTGCACCAGAGAGTTATCCTAATGTTCATCAATTATTTTCTATCTTAGGTGTTAAGCTAAAACGCTTTGAGCTTAATGCGGATTTGCATAAAGTCAGTATTGAGCATGGCAAAGAGGATCACCTCGTTTTACCTCCTGTGTACCACTCTGCAGAGAGAAATAAGCATTCCTTTTCTGGTTTTTTTAGTTGTTTTTCCACGGATGATGAATCACAAAAAGAGATACGCATTGATTTTGGCACTCTATTAAATAAATTTTCTGATCTATTGAAATTGGAATGGGAAATTCTGCGGGCAGAGCATGAGAGGGAGCCTGATGATATTCATGAGGTTCAAACCCTTGAAGAGTTTATGGAAGGATTTAAGAAAAAAAACATGGGTTTTAAAGAAGAGGAGATTGATGAGTTTAGTAATCGAATACTGTATCCCATAGTAGGAGCAGCTTGGGGTATTCCTATCTCCGAAGCCAAGAAATTTTGCGCATTTTATGCAATGAACTATTTAGCCTTGAGTAAAGACTGGTATGACGCACCAAGTGGTCTGAGTAGCTATATGGAGGCCATGAAAACCCAATGTAACAATCTAGACATGCGTCTCAACACAGAGGTTGCAAAACTAATTGCTATTACTGATTCAAAAGGGATTAAATATCAAGCCATGCTTCGTGATGGCACGCTAATGAAGACCGAGCAAGGCGAGCCCATGTTATTTGATGATGTGGTCATTTCTACCCCCGCTTACGCAACAGCGGCGATACTACCTGATATAGATGCTCAAGACCTGCAAGACCTTAAAAAAGCGCTTAAAAAGGTTCGGTATTACGATACAACGCTTGCTTTTCATCTAGATCCTCTTTACGCCCCTCCGCGCGGAACTGTAGTTCATACACGCGTTGAAGGAGACTTAGCAGCCAATACAGCGCAAAAAGACTGGAAAGCAAAAAATGGAGCGACTCCAGTGAAAAAAACATGGGTATTAGCTGGACAACCAATGCCCAATAATATTCTTAAAACAGAACACTATAAACACCCTTTTATGGATAAAAATTATTTTATAGCACAGCAAAAACTCCATACGATGCAAAAAAAATATGGACTCTATTTTGGAGGAATTTTAGGCTGGAAAGGTGATTCCCATGAAGATGCAACCATTGCAGCACTTCAAGCAGCACGCTCCATACATCTAAAACACGATCGAGTTCCAGCTGCGAATTGGCGTTTACAAAATTTTCTGGATGAAAACAGTTATGTTATTGAGCGAAATAACCAACTCAGTGTCGATGAAGTCAATAAGAGAACGTGTACACTGTTCTGACAACAAATGAGTAATCCAGGAACAGTGAGTGATTAAAAAATGATGTTTTCCCCCTATGATGAACTAATGTTCTGCAACACAGCGGAAGCCGAAAAATAAAATTCCTCGGATTCCGCCTTATTCCCCTGCCCTATATCTTCTTGAATCACCCTATACTCTGCACAGTTATTTTAAGGTACTATGAAATCGTTCATTTTTTATAGGAGATTATGTTGAAAAGGATCTTTTTTTTATTAATTTTTTTTGTTTCTCAAGCAATAAGTTCGGTATTTAGTACAGAGGATATTCAAAAGCTGAGGCAGAATTTTTTTGCAAATATTCAATCTAATGGAGCAATAATCGCCGCCCCCTCAAAACAAAATCCAAACTACTATTATGATTGGGTTCGAGATTCAGCAATTGCTATGAATTTGATTGAAACATGGTATGAATCCTCACATGCCTTTGGTTATAAAGAGCGCTTATATAACTATGTTTCCTGGACCCAAAGACTTCAACATCAGGATGATCCATTACCAGGACACGATATATTGGGAGAACCTAAGTTTTATATTGATGGCTATCCTTTCGATGGCCCCTGGGGCAGACCACAAAATGACGGACCGGCTTTAAGAGCTTCCGTTTTAATTCATTTTGCCGAGGAGCTGTTAAATGATAATGAAATAGAATATGTAAAAACCAATCTTTATAATAATAGCTTGGACCCCTATTCTATGGGCGTCATTAAAATGGATTTGGAATACACCGCTCATCACTGGTCTGACCCAAATTTTGATCTTTGGGAAGAAGTACTGGGAGATCATTTTTTTACTGCTATGGTACAACAAAAAGCCCTCCGCGAAGGAGCGGTTCTTGCTCGCCGTCTCAAAGATGATAACGCGGCCGTTTACTATGAACAGCAAGCGGAGATGATAAATGATCGTCTGATGCAGCATTTAGATCGGGATCATAAAACCATTCAAGCAACGCTCTTACCCCACCCAGGACCACAAAAAACTTTAGAACTTGATTCATCTGTAATTTTGGGCATTTTATTTAACTCACATGAAGGAGATGCTCTATCTCCGAGTAGCATATATGTACAAAACACAGTTCATGCATTATATGAGCAGTTTGATTCAATGTTTCCTATTAATAAAAATCATTCAGGTGAAATTTTATTCGGTCGTTATCCAGGTGATACCTACGATGGATATCAAACGAATAGCATAGGAAATCCATGGTTTATATTAACAGCGACTATGGCTGAATATTATTATACGCTTGCCGATAGCTTGCCCTTAAATAAAAAAAATGAATCACAAATAGCGAAACACATTCAGGTTGGCGATAATTACCTGAAACTTATAAAAAAATATGCCCCCAACATGAAATTAAGTGAACAAATTAACTTAAATACGGGAATCCAACAAGGAGCTCCTTCGCTAACCTGGAGCTATGTGGCCGTTTTACGTGCTATAGAGTTAAGAGATAAACTCACAAGCAAAATTAAAATAACTTCTTAATATAGCTATTTCTAGGTAGCCCGTATTAGCGCAGCCTAATACGGGGATGTAGCTTACCCGGATTACGACGTCCTCTAATCTGGGCTGCACGTCTGCATCCGACCTCACCAGGGTTAGGTAGAAGCTAAATAAGAGGGCTCTTTTTTACCAACATCTTCGGTAGAAACTAACTCTTTACGACCTAATAAACGTAATGGCTTACCTGAAATAATGTAATTCTCAATTTGTTCCAAGCTCATATTTTTTGTCTCAGGCATATAAAAGTAGGTATAGATAAGCCCCAAAAGACAAATCACCGCATATAAAGCAAAGGTATATTCAATACCCATCATTTTTTCCAAAATCGGGAAACTAAAAATGACAACTGTATTAAAAGTCCAGTTGCTCATGGCAGAGAACCCCATGCCAGCACCTCGTACGTGCAAGGGAAATATTTCAGCCATCGCAATATGAGGTATTGGCCCTACACTCACTGCAAAAGAAAAAATATAAAGAATGAGACACGCAACGGACAAATAAGAAAGCCAGGCAACTTGATTTAAAGAAAATACACATAAAGCCAGCAGACTGAGGAACATGCCGGAAAAACCAAACAACAGAAGTTTACGTCGACCGATTCTATCGACACTGAGCATCGCAATAATGGTCACCAATAAATTAACCAGACCAATCCCTATGGTCGCCAATATTTGTCCCGTAGTGCTGTTCATGCCTAAATTTTTAAAAATTTCAGGTGCAAAATAGATCACCACATTGATACCACTTAATTGTTGCAAACAAAACAACATGGAACCCAGCATCAAAACAGGTAATAGAGGATTTTGAAATAAAAGCAACCAACTTCCTTTTTTCGGTTCATTAGCTAAGGTTATTTCAATATCAGTTAACTCGTGCTCGATAGAATGACTGTTACGTAATTTTTTTAAGGCCTTAGATGCTGCATCACGTCGCCCAACACTACATAGCCATCTTGGAGATTCGGGCATGAGTAAAATGCCAATACTTAAAACCAGAGCGGGAAAAGCACTTGAAGCAAACATAGCGCGCCAATCATGGTTTTCCAACAGCAGGTAATTGACTGAATAAGAACAAACAATTCCCACGGTCATTGCTAATTGATAAATAGCAACTACTGCCCCCCTTGTTTCATAGGTTGCAGTTTCAGCCAGATACAAGGGTGCCATTACCGAGGCCATTCCAATGGCCAAACCAAGCACCAGTCGAGAGATAATGAGCACGGTAATGGAGTCAGCGAATCCAGCTCCTAATGCCCCTAAAAAGAACAACATGCCTGCAAAAGCTAATAACGTACGGCGCCCAAAACGTTTTACTCCTTTTGATGCAGTAATTGCACCAATCAGCATAGAGCCAAATAAAGCACCAAAGGGTAAAGCCGAGGCCATTATGCCAATATGCGTTGCATTTAATTCAAAATGATTTTTGACTAACTCTAAAGAGCCGGCGATGATTCCCTCATCGTAACCGAACAAAAAACCTGCGACCGAACCGATAATTGCGACAACCCATGTCATGTTTCACTCCTTGAATTGATAATTCGAAAATTCGGCTAGGGTATGTTTCCAATTCCATCATCCCAAGCGCAGCGAGGGCTCTCCTATCATAATACGGTACTACAGGACGGAGCTTCCTCACGGCCCTTGGGAGAAACGGCTTGCAAACAAACTCTAAAAAGAACGTTCTTCAAAATAGCTAATCCCATCCTATAACACTTTGACGGGCAGCAAAGGCTAACTCAGTAATTAATAACCAGTTGCCTTTTTTAATTGCTTCTTCGGGTACTAACCAAGAGCCTCCAACACAAGAAACATTGGATAGCGCTAAGAAGTCCACAAAATTTACTTCATTGATGCCGCCAGTTGGGCAAAATTTTGCTTGTGGAAATGGACCTTGCATCGCACGCAACATATTGACTCCTCCAGCAGCTGTCGCAGGGAAAAATTTAAAATGCGTATATCCCATAATAAGGCCTTCCATCAATTCGGAAACACTGGATATACCAGGAATTAAAGGGATAGTAGAATGACATCCAGCAGCTAATAGTTCTTGGGTTTTTCCAGGACTTAGTGCAAATTTTGCACCTAAATTCGCTACTTGTTCTAATTGTTCTGGGGTGGTTACAGTACCGGCGCCAATTAAAGCATCTGGGAAAGTTTCGGTGAGTAGCTTAATCGCATCCAAGGCGATCGGTGTTCTTAGTGTCACCTCAAGAACCTGAATACCGCCAGAAAATAACGCTGTGGCCAAAGGCACCGCATGTTCTATTTCTTTAATTACAACAACTGGGATTACAGGTGATGCACAGAATACAATTTCCGGTTGCACCATCCAATTTGGAAACGACATGAACCCTCTCCTTGCAGTCAGATAGCCTTGATAAAATAACAGGGTAACTCGGGATCATTCCGGTTACTCTCATTGTCACTCACCATTAAGGTAATAAAACCCCCCCTCTCCACCTGTGTTAGCGGCTGGGGTGAGGGTACCACAATCCCCCCCCCTCATCGTCCTCACGGACACCTCCCCCCTTATTGAGAGAAGGGAAAATCTTTAATTTAAGAAACATTTTATTCTATCGAGCCAACGATTGTTTTAAATAAACTGCAGCGCCTAAAATACCTGGCTGCTCGGCAGTAATTACAAAGGTCGGAATTTTCGCATTAAACTCACTAAAACGCCCCTTTTCTTCAAAACGCGCTCTGAAATCACTGCCAGACAACAGGGAAATTAAACGTGGCACAATACCACCAGCAATATAAATACCACCAAAAGCGGCAACAATTAGTGCTAAGTCCCCCGCATAAGCACCGAGAATCGCGAAAAACTGTGCGACAGCTGCTTCTGCAATAGTACATTGTTGTGTTAAAGCCAAAGTAATAATCTCAGATGCAGGAATAGGAGGTTTCTCTTTTTGGTGCAATGCCGTCAATGCTTGATATAAATTTTCCAGACCCTGACCTGACAATAATCGCTCATAAGAGACATGATCGTATTTTTTTTTCAGATGACAATAAATAAACCACTCCTGTTCCGTTTTGGCTCCCCAGCTGATGTGTCCACCTTCTCCCGCATGAGCCCAATATCCCTCTCGACCAGGAACAAGGAAAGCGACTCCCAGTCCTGTTCCAGGGCCCAATACCGCCCTTGCTCCATTGGGATTTGCACTGCCTCTTCCAATCTGTATGATTTGCTGATCCGATAAAACTGGCAGGCTCATTGCAATCGCATTAAAATCATTCAAAACCTTCAGTTCTGTCAGATTTAACCGGTGTTTTAATTCGCTGATTGAAAAAGTCCAATGTGTATTGGTCATACAGAGCACATCGTCAACTACCGGACAAGCAATAGCAAGAGCAACTTGATTAATTTCTTCCAATTGATGCTGTTCTTTATAAGCCAATAATACCGCTTCAAGACTGGGGAACGCAGCGCATGAATAAATTTCAATTTTATCCATGACCAAGTTTTCTAAATTGACACGGCTAAAACGTGCAAAAGTTCCACCAATATCGGCAACAATCGCATAAGACTTTGAATCATCAACGCTCATAACAAGACTCTTTTCCCTGAAACAAACTGCAAGCGCCCTGTTCAGCTCCCGTAAATTGTGACCTTAGGCTGGTAAATAATTCTCGGCCTGTGCCAAAGTGGAATGCTGTTTCATGCAAAACTGCTTTGGTTCTTTGTCCTAAGACCTGCTCAGAAACTAATAATTGTAAGATACCTTGGTCTGCATCAATTAAAATCATATCCCCCGTTTCAACTCGAGAAAGCACCTCATTATCGAGCGCTTCTGGCGTAACATGAATTGCAGCGGGAACTTTACCTGAAGCACCCGACATACGCCCGTCAGTGACTAAAGCAACTTGATATCCTTTATCCATAAGCACACCGAGCTTAGGCGTTAATTGATGCAATTCTGGCATTCCACAGGCTTTAGGTCCTTGAAAGCGAAGTACAACCACACAATCCTGATTTAACATCCCTTTTTGAAACATCTCCCCAAACTCTTCCTGACTGGAACAAACTACGGCAGGAGCCTCTATCTTACTTTTTCCTGGAGCGAGTCCGGAGGTTTTTATTACAGCCCGTCCTATATTGCCACTTAATACTTGTACTCCTCCTTGGGGCTTGAAAGGAGTTTTAGCGGAAATTAATACACGCTCATCACTCGAACTAGTTGGCCCAGAAACCCAGAGTAATTGTTCATTGTCCAATATTGGCTGTGTCGTATATCGTTGCAAACCATGCCCCATCACCGTATCAACATCTTCATGTAATAGCTCAGCTTCCAATAGGGTATGAATAAAATAGGCCATACCACCAGCTCTTTGAAAATGATTAATGTCTGCATATCCATTAGGATAAATTTTCGCAATTAGGGGAGTAACCGCCGATAATTGAGCAAAATCATCCCAATTGATCGAGTAACCGGCCATATTCGCTATAGCAATTAAATGTATCGTATGGTTGGTTGAACCACCAGATGCCAACAAAGCCACTATCCCATTAACAATATTTTTGACATCGAAGATCTTGCCTATGGGCAGATAGTGCTCATCCAAATCGGTTAAAGAAAGAATCTGTTGCGCTGCATACCGAGTTAACGCATCGCGCAATGGAGTATTCGGATTGATAAATGATGAACCAGGAAGTTGCAACCCCATCGTTTCGATAATCAGTTGGTTGGAATTCGCAGTGCCATAAAAAGTACATGTACCTGCAGAGTGATACGAGGCAGCTTCTGCCTCAAGCAGTGCTTTTTTATCTGTCTTTCCTTCCGCATACAATTGACGGATACGTGCTTTTTCCTCATTTGATATTCCTGAAGGCATAGGACCTGCCGGAATAAAAATGAATGGTAAATGGCCAAAACTCAATGCGGCCATTAATAAACCAGGCACAATTTTGTCGCAAATACCCAGCATGAGTGCGCCATCAAACATATTATGTGAAAGCCCTACAGCTGCGGACATGGCGATCACATCCCGACTTAATAAACTTAACTCCATTCCTGTCTGGCCTTGGGTTATCCCATCACACATTGCAGGAACGCCCCCTGCAAATTGTGCGACACCTCCTGCTTCAGAAATAGCCTCTTTTATTAAAGAGGGGTAATTGAGGTAAGGTTGATGTGCAGAAAGCATGTCGTTATAAGCAGAAACAATAGCAATATTGGCTTTGGTCATACCGCTCAGGTTGGCTTTATCCTGCTTCACACAGGCAGCAAAACCATGCGCTAAATTGCCACAATGCAGTATACTGCGCTGAGGCCCTTTAATACGGGATTTTTCAATATGCTTCAGATATGAATCTCTGCTATGGGCACTGCGTTCACGAATGCGATCAGTAACTTGAGCTACAACCGGGTGCATTTTTTTTCCTTAAGGTGCATACAACACCTGAACATTGGCATCTGCATTATTTAAAAAAGCACTGACAGGCATAACTCTGGGATCGTGCTCTGCCATTGCTTGATGCAACACCGCCAGTTTTTTGTGGCCTAATAAATGAAAAAAAATCACGCGGCTATTTAACAACCTTTTTTTTGATAAGCTGATTCGTTGATGAGATGCTTTTTTGGGACTCACACGAAGTACTGCTGCCGCATTATCATCTAACCCCTTATCAAGCTCATCCGAGCAAGGAAATAAGGATGCGGTATGTCCATCCTCCCCCATACCTAAAACTACTGCATCAAAAGTCGGTAAAGAGGCAATGAGGTGCTCTATTTGCTCTAGCGAGTGCCCTTCGTCATATAAACTCAGAAAATGAGCTTTGGAGGCGTGATTCTGTAGTAAAAACTGTCGAACCGAATGTTCATTTCGCTCGGAATCATGAGCAGGAACACAACGTTCGTCAGCCAGAGTTATTGTAACTTTATCCCAGGGAATATCTGTTTTGGCCAGGGCCTTAAATAAATCGAGAGGGGTTTTGCCACCTGAAACGACTAGATAAGCATGACCTCGAAGATTGATTGCATCACCGAGAATCTGCTTGAGCCGGTTAGCTAAGTCTTCGGTTAATAAAGGCGCTTCACTAAAACTATGTAACTGCATTTTGTTCACCCCATACATGTGCCTTGCCATTGTATAAACGAATTACTTCCAAAGGCCCCCAAGTTCCTGAGGGATAAGTATAGAGAGGGGTATCTTGTCTTTCCCATGCTTGCTTAATTTCATCAATCCATTGCCAGGCTTGCTCTACTTCTTCACGACTCACAAACAGATATTGATGGCCTAACATGACTTCCAACAACAACCGCTCATACGCATCTGCAATTCTTTGTGAATTAAACAGGTGATTGAAATTTAAATCCAACTTACTGTCCCTTAATTGCATGCTTTCACTAAGTCCAGGGACTTTATTCATCATTCGTAACTCCACCCCCTCATCAGGTTGTAAGCGAATAATGAGCTGATTAGGAGACAACTCCTGTTTTAATTGTTTGAAAATGTTATAGGGTTGTGGTTTAAAATAAATCACCACTTCACTTTGCTTTTTTGATAATCTTTTACCCGTCAATAAATAAAAAGGAACACCTGACCAGCGCCAATTATCGATATAGGCTTTGATCGCAACAAAAGTCTCCGTGGTTGACTTTTTGTAAGCCCCCTCCTCCTCCAAATATCCAGGTGTCTGTTGACCTCTAATTACGTTTCCCACATATTGGGCTCGCACGGTATGATCATGCACATGAGTATCTGAAATAGGTCGTAATGATTTTAATACTTTTAATTTTTCACTACGAATACAATCGGCATCAAGACTCATTGGCGGCTCCATGGCCAAAAGCGATAGGATTTGTAGCAAATGATTTTGCAACATGTCTCTTACTTGACCTGATTTATCATAATAGGCCCATCGTCCTTCTACACCAACTTCTTCAGCCACGCTAATTTCGACCTTATCAATAGCTTGGTGGTCCCAATTTGAGGAAAAAATTGCATTAGCAAAACGAAGCACCAAAAGGTTCAGTACCGTTTCTTTACCGAGATAATGATCAATTCGATAAATTTGACTTTCAGCAAAAAAATGGGCCACTTCATTATTAATGGCAATCGATGAAGGCAAGTCATGGCCAATCGGTTTTTCTAAAACCACTCGCGATGGTTGATTTGTTAAGCCTATACTCGAGAGACCTTGGCATGTTTGAGCATAGAGTGATGGAGGAATTGCAAAATAGGAAATGGGTATTCGCTCCTGGGGATTCACATAATCGATTATTTTTGCAAAATCTTCAGATTGGGTTAAGTCAATCTGGCAATAGGTTATGCGCTCCAAAAGGCGTGACCAAACTCGTTCATCAAGACCCTCTCTGATAAAAGTCTGCATTTTGGATTTTATTAACTCAGTGAACTCAGTTAATGTTAACGAATCACGTGCACAACTGATTATACGTGTATGGGCATGAAGCAAACGAGCACATTCCAACTGATACAAAGCAGGAAATAATTTACGACAAGACAGATCCCCCAAGGCACCGAATATAATTAAATCACAAGGATATTGTGCAGCGACTTCTTCGATCATGTTTATCCTAAATCAATCGTTTTTTAGAGGTTCAATACTAAATTGAAAGATAGTCTAGATCAACTCAAATCAGGATTATCTTCAAAGTCAGTAGATGAAACAATTTTTGCACTCTAAGTTCCGCGTATCAAACGGGGAATGGAGACAAATGTAATTTTTTCATTGGTCGCCGCTCTGATCTTAAAAAAGAAGTTGCAATTTACACGAAACAGTTTAATGTGCTGAATTTTCAGAATTATTGCCAAGAAATTTGGGCATATTATTGCAAAACCTCATTTTTATGCTATATGAAATAAATAGGTAGCAGTTCGCTTCTGCCTGAAATCCTATGGCTTAGCATTGGAGCGATGACTTAGATGAGTAGTTGTTGCAGTATTGACCTTAACCTAAATCATTATTAGGAGAAGCAGATGCTTAATAAGAGATTTTCAGAAAGACTAAATAAAGAACTTGATAATATTGGAGCTCCGGAATCAAGTGCGGAACGTATTGAAGTATTATCAAAGCTCGTTAAGATTCCAAAATTTAAAGCAGAAGCATTACTCAATGGTGCCACAAATCCTGATGAAAAACTACTCAATGCATTAGCTCAAGAATTTGAGGTAAGTGCTGACTGGTTAGTTGGCAAAAGTGATTCATCTCATTAATATTATCTTCAGCTTGAACTCGTATAATACATATATTGGCTATAATTAAATCAAAACACTTATAATTGTGGGATATATGTATTATGCAAACACCTATAGATGCATCAATTGTGCGTTCCTTGAAACAACAAATTGATCACTACGATAATCGTGGTCCATTTTGCATTAGCCCTGAAGGTGAGGAACAGTTATATGAAGGGATAGAAAAATATGAAGGAACTCGCTATGCATCAGCAAAATCTTACATAGAGAAATATCATCTAAATATAGACCCTGATGCCTCCTCTGATCCCCAATTTTTTAGAAAAAAATTCATCGATTACATTCAGAATCATCCTTTTCCTCAATATAACGATGACCCTGCAATACGTAAGACCCGTCCTGAGGAAGCGACCACGAATATGGAACAATTTTTCGGTAAACAAGGTGCTGAATTATACCAACTCGCATTAGAAGAGGAGATGAATAGCAAAGAGTACAGGAATGCAGTAGTCATCAAGTCAACCACTCATTTTGATGGCCCAAAATGGTTAGAACGTCCTGTGGTAGTCGTTGGTGGTCCTTCAGCCTCTGGAAAATCTTTTGCAGCACAAGCAGCAGTAGAAAAAGCAAATGAATTTTTAGCAGCTGATTACACTGATATGAGTGGAAATCATGTGATAGCGGCTGATGGAGGAATTGTTCGTGAAGTATCGCAAATGCGTAAACTAGTCATCCAACTTGCTAATAATCAAGGATATACTGGTGTTGAAGATTTATATAAAAAATCTAAAAAATATATGGAATGTGTCAAAGACTGTGTCCGTGAAGCAGCATTTTTAACCCCCGAAGTAGGTGTTGTGATTCCAGAAACTTTTACAGACCCGTTAAAAGGAAAGAAACTGCTGAAACAAATTGAAAAGCTGGATAATACAAAACATATTTTTACACGTGTGATAGGTCACGATGACACTATTTTTAGAAAAGTTGTTGCTTTTATGGGCTCAAGAAGAGCATGGAAAACCGATAATTTTAACCAAGAACCATTAGATTTAAATAAATCCGGGTTAGCAGAATCCAAGGCATATGGCAAAGGCGGGTTTAAATGGGGTAAATATTTCTCTAAAGAAGCAGAGAACTGGTTTAGACGTAAGAGTAAAGATAAATTATATATGCACATCATTAATGATCTCATTCTATTGAAACCCGATCCCAATCAACCAGGAAATTGGATTGAGGCAAACCAAAACGATGAAGGGGCACGCTTATTCTCTGAGAAAACCTATAAAGAATGGAAAGCCTTAAATTCCGAAGCCGGACCCGATCCTGATGCTGCGCTTTCTCCTAAACCCAGTCTTATCGACTATTGCAAGGCCCATTCAAAATCCCAAATTATGACATCGCCACAAATCGACTTTCTCGTAGCCCAAAAAAAAGTGGAACAAAAAATAGCTTTAGGCCATCAAAAAATTAATAAGTTAATGACGCAAGATCCTGTTAATGAAGAAAAAATTAGATGTCTAAAAACGAGAGAAGCCTTTTTGGAAGGTATTTTGAACTTTTCATTAAACAATTTGGATCGTTTGGATGATATTGGACAAATGAAAGCTCAGCTTGAAGAGCAGCTGTTGACTTTAAGAATAGACTATAATGCGAAAAAAATTCTTAACAAAAGAACAATGAATCTAGTCAATGAGTTTAAAGAAACACTGGATAAGGCAAGTAAAGAATTCGAAAATAATCCAGCCTTCTATGAAAATAGCAACGATACGGTCTTTTTTAAGCGGAAATATAATCAAGTATTAAAACAACTTGAAAATGTGGATGAGCAAGAAGAGCAAAGTACCCCGAACGCCCCGTTTTAATCATTCCGGATTACTTACAAATCCTGAGCCGCTCGCTTGGGAACGGTCTTTTTCATTCAATCGTGTTCCAAATCGACCGTTCTCAAGTTCGCTTGCCATCTGGCCTATAACTCCTGAAGTGCATTCAATAAATTATCAATATCTTGTTCATTATTATAGTAATGCAAGGAAACTCTGATACCGCCATCGCGCTGAGTGACCCAGACATTATGGGTTTCCAGGTGTTTCATGATTTTATCTAACTCCGGAAAAGGCCCTAACTGTACGATACCTGAGCGAGACTGTTTCTCGGTGTCTGAAAGAACAGGTAAATTGAATTGATGTAATCGTTCGATTAAATAATCAGTAAGAGAGGTAATACGTTCTGCGATATTTGCAATACCAATTTCTTCAATCAGATCAAGTGCCGCATTAAAACCGGAAAAAATAGTCATATTATCCCAGCCTAATTCAAAAACACGGGCAGATTGATAAAATTGACAACTTCCATCAAAGTTCATCGCAGACTGTACACTTCTCCATCCAATCAAAGCGGGAGTCAACTGTTTAAAGAGGTCTGGATGAATATAGATAAATGCGATTCCTTCACCACAGCACATCCACTTGTAACAAGAACAAACGAGTGCATCAATTCCTTGTTTTTTGACATCGATAGGGAATGCACCAATTCCTTGAGTTCCATTCACAATAAGATGCGCGTCTCTTTTTAAGTTCTTAATTTGTTCCAAATTAAGTTTATAACCATTGGCATAATGGACGTAACTGGCAACAATTGAAGAAATTCTTTCCTCTTCCTGTTCAGCAAAATCCAATCGTGCAGCAAGATCCGCGGCTGAATCAGTCCATTTGACTGAATGTCCAGCATTTTCCCAAGGTAAAATTGATGAAGAAAAATCATTTTTTACAAGCAAAACAGAATCTCCACGGGGGAGCGAATGAGCCAATGCGTTCATACCGAATGAAACACTAGGGATAAAGGCAATATGCTCTTTTTCTGCATTAATCAATCGAGCAATTTTTTCTCGACATGTTTCCGTCAGCTGGATGTTGTCACCAAAAATTCTTCCCCCATTCAATGCCAGTGATTGGTATCGATCAGTCACTGCTTGAAGTGCTTGCCTTGATAAAGCACCCCCTCCAGCAGTCATAAAATAGGTTTGTTGATTTACAACAGGAAACAGTTCCCGGTATTTTTCCCAATTTATCATTATCTTATAACCCTTCTTCGCAACAATAATTTAACTCCAGCCGTTCTTTGGCCTCTTCTTCACTCATGCCGTCTAAAACGTAGAGAGTTCCTGCTTTAGTTTTGGCAATCCCTAACTTATTGGCGAGTTGACCGGGCATAAAAACATCGATATGTTCAACAGCAATAGACAATTGATGCATAATATCTGTTTTTAGTTGTTGAATTAATGCTGAAATTTGTGCTGAATCTAAATTGTTTAATAATTCAATTCTCAATTCAACGGCACCACCTCGTGTAATAATTTGGTAATCACAGGCAATTTCATCGTATTCAAATAAAATATTTTCAATTTCTATAGGAAAAGCTGAGTTTCCTGTGGTTTTGCACTGAATTAAATCCGCAGCTCGCCCCATCGCATTGATCACTGGAGTAGAGTACTCACAACCACAGTCATGTTGTAATTTACCAAAATCACCCGTTTTATAACGTAACAGTGGCATATGATTTTTATGGGTATTTGTTAAAACAATATTGCCTAATTCCCCCTCATTCTTTATTGGTGTATTAAAATCATCTTCTAATAATTCAATAATCAAATAAGGTTTTGAAGGTAAATGATACTGATGTCTACTGCATGATACTAAACCACCACTATCAAGTTCCGTTAATCCATAAACTCCATGAACAGTTGCTCCTCCATAGAGCTTACTGATACGAGCAAATTTAGCTCTGGAGATAATTTCCCCTGTTAAAATAATTTTTTTGATTGAAGAGGTTGCCGGATCAATACCCTGTGCGCGCATGGCCTCCGCGTACCGCAGGGTTTCCAATGGACGAGCAATAAGTAGCTCAGGCTTCATACGAGCAAAAATTTCCAACATTTTTCTAGGTGAGCACAGATGAGTCTTCACACCAGTGGGAATCGCCATAATCCCTAATTGGTTTAAGGCAGCAAAATATTTTAAGCCGATAGGATTCATCTCAAAAGGTAATGCAATCACAGCACTTTTAACTTCGGTCTTATCTAAGGCAAGCCATTCGTAGATAAAATTCGCAAATTCTCGACTGCGTTCTGGACCTAAATCAGGAATAACAGGAAATGGATTACCTGAAGTACCGCTTGTTTCAAAATAAGCAGGAGGTCTTTTGGCAAGTGCTTCGTCAACAAGGACAGAAATTCCAGGATATTTTTTATCAAGGGTTGGAAAATGCCGAAGATCACCTAAATCATTAATTGAAGCGGGAACGTTCTCGTAGGTGTTTTTATAAAATGCAAAATTCTCTTTCACGTAGTGAATCAAATCGTTAAAGCGATTACACAATACCTCTTGATCACTTTGACTCAAAAATATACTCGACATATTAACCCCAAAAAATTGAATAAATTACATCCATGTTTCATTGAAGCGTTCAATATGTTGATGCTAGGCATCCGCTAATGCTTCTTTGTCCTTGGCACCAATGCTGTAATTATTTTTGATCTGCATCATCAAGAAATCAGCATATTCCATTGGTTCAAATATTGGCTTTTGCTCAGTATTAACCGGTGCTATTACCGCATGAGGATCCGGTTCAAAAAATAGTGGAATAGAATATCTTTCTTTCCCAGAAACATTAATTACGCGGTGTGGTGTTGAAATATATTCGCCGTTACTGAGGCGATGCATCATATCCCCAGTATTTAAAATAAAGGCTCCTTCTAGAGGAGGAACATCCAACCAGGTACCATCACATTGCTTCACTTGCAACCCACCCACAGAATCTTGAGCTAACAAAGTCAATGCCCCCCAATCAGTATGTGGTGCAATTCCATATTGATGCTCAGGAATTACTTCAGGTTGTGCTGGATAATATTGCAACCGTAAGAAAGTGGTTGGCTTGATAAAAAATTTATCTAATTCGTAATAATTCTGGTTTAATGATAGGGAAAAAACACGAATTAAGTTACGTAATAGGAGTAAAACATTTTCACGGTAATGCAGTAATACATTCTTAAAATCAGGCAATAAATGTTCAGCAGGCCACTGATTAGGTCCGGCAAGATTAATACCTAATTTATAATCTTCATCTGTATCGGGCACTTCATGACCCAATATAAATGCGGCGCTTTGATTAGGTATCATCGTTTCACCTAAAGTTGATAACTTAAAACGAGATCCTTGAATAGCCATATACCCGCGAAAAAATTGGTTTTGCTTTATTTTTAATTTTTCTTCTTCAGGCAAATGGTGAAATAGTCTTGATTGCTCAAAAATGGTATCAAACATATGTTGAGAAATCCCATGATTAATAACATATGCGAAACCAATATTGGTATATACCTCTTTAAACTGCTGGGCTAAAGCGTGTAAATCATGTATTGAGCGAGCAGTAAAAAGGGCTGAAACATCAATTATTGGGATTTGGCTAACTTTTATCATAAAAATTCCTTAAAAACCGCCTATAACGAAACAATATTGGGTAAAAAATGTTCTCCCTAACATTTTGGCATCCTAGAAAAGGATGCCTCCTGATGCCAGATGTTCGTTATTTCTTTTTAAAACGCAGGTAAATCCACTGACACTTATCACTGTATTCATCAGTAACAAATAATTCTCGCGTTTTGGCCATGCCAGGTGTTAAAGGTTTAGGATAAATAATGTAGTCATAACCCATTTTTGCCCAGAGTGGCATTACAATAGGACATTCCTCTATCAGATAGTTCAATCCATGATTAAATAGCGTCGTGGTATCTGTTGAAGGATTAATCAGGGTTAAGCGCTCAATATACGTCAAAACATTCGTATGAAGAGCAGCCTTATATTCTTCATTATCACGATAGGCAGCATCTACACGCTCTTTGAGTGCGGCATAGTCTTCATGCAATAGAAAATCATCCCAACGAATAATGTTATGGGGTACAGTCAATTTACTCAGTGCAAAAGCACTTCGTTCGAGCCATAGATCACCTGCCTCCTTGGCAAAGATGTATGCCTTTTCTTCACCCAATCTACCGTAATGATTATGCTTTTGTAGCGTATCAGCGAGCACAATGTCGCAGCGTCCAAATGGATATTTATTAACGAGTTCAATTGTTGCTAAAAACTTCCCTTTTTCATGATAAGCCTGTCCAACACTAATAAATAACAGAGCCTTCTTTCCTTCAAAATTCATTTTCTTATTTTCACTCTCGATATCCAGATCAGAATATCTGAATGAAGCCTTATGCGTATTTAATTCCTCCGTGTTAACCGGGCTCCATTGTTCCTCAATTTGATGTTCGACAGAAAACATTTATAGCTTCCTTTTGAAAATTGTTATTTTTTTAGCACTCTAAATTGCTAACTATTTAATTTTAAAGTTAAAAATATCTACAATTTGAGAGTTGGGCCGGATTATATCAATTATCCGAACTATTTCGCTATTTTTTTTTCATTGAATATTAAAAATATTCACATTGCTATTTACTAATTCAATAAATTTGTTTTTAATGAGCTCGAAATAAACGAATAACCCAAGTTGTAGGCATAAAGGATCTAAAGATGGCGCAGCAGATGAAGAATCCGTTAAAATGGTATAGCAAGGAGATTAAAGACGGCCCTGCAAATTCGAGAGAACTCTCTTCATATGAAAAGAGAGTGGTCGCTCAAGTTCTCGATTTTTTGGAAAACAAAGATTCTGCATGGGATAACAGTGAGGTCAAAAATACATTGCAGCATGAACTGCGCCCCTTATTCGACGAAATCCTGCATTCTTTAATCCAAGTTCGCGGATTTATAACCATAACTGGACTTCCCTCCGCCGATGATAAGTACAGTGCTGAGGTAATTAAAAAATTTCTTTTAGCGTTTTGCTCACACTTTGGTTCTCCCCTAATCCAAAATAAAAACAATGATCTGATATTTGATGTTAAAAGTATCGAGGGAATGACTCTTAATACCAAAGATTCACGTGGTCCTTATGTGAAAGATGCTCTGCCAATGCATACCGATGCAGGAGCTATTCTTGGGATGTATTGCCTTGCATCCGCTGATGTTGGTGGTCATACGATACTTGCCAGTTCCCGGACTGTTCATGATGAAATAAAAAAAATAAGACCTGATCTTCTTGAGGTATTATATCAACCTGTGTATGCGGATCGGCGTGGAAATGAACCAGCAGGTGAACTACCGTATGATTTAAGTCCGGTCTTTGCTATGTATGGGGATGAATTGCGTTGTCAATATCATCAACCATTTTATAACGATGCGCAAAAAAAATTCCCTGAGCTACCGCGTTTTACATCACAACAAATTGAAGCCATGGCATTATTCGATCACATTTCACTACGAGAGGATATTGCCTTCGAAACAAAAGTAAAGCCCGGTAGCCTAATTTTTATTAACAATGAAGAAATTCTCCATGGAAGAACAACTTTCGATCACCCTGAAAATCAAACCGTGCGTCATTTGTTAAGGATTTGGTTGAATACTCCGAAAATTAAACATACCTTTCCTAGTTTTTTAGGATACCCAGGATAAAAATCAATACAACACGGATGTTTCCATATTCCCCTTTTAAAAATTTTATTTGTTTTAAAATAGATATTAATTTACAATTTTCCCGCATATCATGGCTAAAATTTATCATTTTCAGCCTTTTTTTAAACATAGCCCTAGGATGAAACGTGTCTACAACCAGCAAAGTCGATAACTATCAACATAAATGGTATGCATTTTTGGGAATAGCCCTACTGTCTTTTGGATGTTATCTCGACTATACCGTAGTCAATGTCGCATTACCCACCATCCAACATGAATTACAAGCCAACCTAGTATCCATGCAATGGGTCATGAATATTTACTTTCTGGCATTATGCGTTTTAGCTACCGTAATGGGTGGATTTGGTGATTTATATGGTCGCCGGCGTTGCTTGTATCTAGGAGGAGCGATTTTTGTGATTGCATCGATCATCGCCGGTCTCTCTTCTCATATTCATTGGTTGATTTTTGGTCGGTTATTGCAGGGTGTCGGTGCTGCAATTATATTTCCATTAGGGCTCTCACTCCTCCCCCAATTTTTCCCTGAACAAGAGCGGGGTAAAGCCGTAGCTTGGTTTGGCAGCATAGGAGGCATTGCATTAGCCTTAGGTCCGCTTTTAGGGGGACTTATCGTGACTTATCTGGGATGGAGATGGATTTTCTTCATCAATATTCCTATCTGCTTATTAGGGTATATTTTTTGTTTCAAATCTGTTTCAGAATCGCAAACTAATTCCCAACTGATTGATTTAGATATAAAAGGGATGCTCTTACTTGCTTTCACTATGGGCGGCATCGTATTAGGTTTAATTTATAGCCAAAGCTATGGTTGGAGCGCACCAATCACTTTAACCTGTTTCGCGGTGACGCTGATCATGGGCAGTTTATTAGTCAAAGCTGAAAATAATCATCCTAATCCTCTTATTGACTTTAAAGATTATTCCAATTTACTCTTTTCAGCCGGAGCCATTCTTGTCTTTTTAGCCGGGATATTAAGCGCCGTTACTTTATTTTTTGATCCCCTTTATTTACAAATTATAAAAGAGCAATCGGCACAATTATCTGGCTTAGTATTATTTGCCATACCTGTCTCAGTGTTTTTAATTGCTTTTTTTGTAGGAAAACTAATTCATAATCTGGGATTGTTGCATACTATTTTGCTCGGGTTGTTCTTAGGGTGTTTCGCAACCCTATTACAAGTGTTTTTTACCAGTAATGCCTCATTATTCTACATTATTTTTGCATTTATTTGTCTAGGAAGCATGTGGGCACTGGGTAATACGGTCTCAATCATTGCAGCCCAAACCGCAGTAGGCCCTGAACGTGCGAGTGTTGCAACGGGATCGATGGTAACTTTATTTAATATCGGTGGCTCTATAGGCTTATCTCTTGCAATCGTTATTTATAATTTTGTAACCCATCATTCTCTCTCTTCACTATCTAAAGACCACTCCAATGGGCTGAGTGAAGCACAAATTTCCAGTTTACAAGAGTTCATAGCCAATCCCACTCATTCATTACAACTTGCAGAAAATGATTTCACCCATCAATTGTTTAATAAAATATTCATGAATGGTTTTACTGGCGTGATGGCGTTTCTATTTATCGCTTCTCTTATTGCCTTCTCAGTGATTTGGCGGGGCAAAAAAGTTGAAAGCAAAGTGAAGGTCAATAAAATTACTCCTGTGAAGAACAAGGGTTCAGTAGCTTAATCCGTAGCCTGGTGCTTGCAACCAGGCTCAAATTAAAATTCCCTTCCTGTTTGTAACCAAACCTCTTAGAAAAAATAAAGACTCTGGGGATAATGTGGCGACTATTAACCGTGAAATCGATCATTAGCAGTAATCGGTTTTGCATGTTTTTCAATGTATTCAATAATTTTTCCAGCAATATTAATGCCAGTTGCTTTTTCTACACCTTCAAGGCCAGGTGAAGAGTTAATCTCCAAAACCAGAGGTCCATGATTCGAGCGAATCAAATCAACACCAGCCACTTTTAGACCCATTGTTTTAGCAGCACTGGCTGCAATTGCACGCTCTTGCGGTGATAATTTTACCTTGACTGCTTTTCCGCCTTGATGCACATTCGCACGAAACTCACCATCTTTTGCTTGCCGTTTCACAGCAGCAACTACCTTCTCTCCCACAACAAAGCAACGAATATCCACCCCACGTGATTCCTCAATGAATTCTTGCACCAAAATATTAGCATGCATTTCTTTAAACGCATTAATGATGCTCACGGCAGATTGATGGCTATCCGCCAGGATTACTCCCTTGCCTTGTGTTCCCTCCAATAACTTAATGACTAAAGGTGCCCCCCCAACCATGCGTACTAAATCCTCAGTATCATCAGGTGATTGAGCAAAGCTCGTTAATGGCATAGGAATGCCTTTTCGCGCTAATAACTGTAACGAACGGAATTTATCTCGAGAGCGTGCAATAGCTATAGATTCGTTCAACGTATACATGCCCATTGTTTCCATATGACGCAAGACGGCTGTTCCGTAATAAGTATTCGATGCACCAATTCTGGGAATCACCGCATCAAAATGAGGCAAGGGAGAGCCGCCTCTATAATGAACCTTAGGACAAGAAGCGGCGACATTCATGTAACAATAGAGTGGATTAATTATTTTAATTTCATGACCAGCAGCCTCACCCTCCTCCTTCAAACGCTTGTGGGAGTACAAATGTGGATTAGTGGCTAATATTGCAATTTTCATGAAAAACGCGTTCCTCAACTTTTTATTTTTATTATTAAAGTTCCATGTTGATTTATTTATGACAGACTCATCTTAATTAAGCCTAGTCTAAAAATGTAAAAATCACATTGGAAATAAAAAAAATATATTTATAAAAAATTCCCCAATTTAGGAAACCAATAACAGGTAATCTTTTGCTAATAAATCAGCATGATGTGGCGTAGTAAAAAATGCGTTAAGTTCTCCTTGCGGATTAAATAGCATTAAAGCGCCGCTATGCTGGATATCATAATTTGTTGCATCATCAACTCCCTTTTCAACCACCTTGGCATAAGCGATACCCATTTCTCGAGTCATTGATTTAATAGACTCTTCATTGCCACGTGCTCCATAAAAATGGGGATGGAATGACGTCACATAACCCCGAAGTTTTTCTGGGCTATCACGTTCCGGATCGATAGAGATCATTACAATGCGAGGTAAATTATTCACCCCCTTGTCTTCAAGGATATGATACATTTTGGTCAATTCCGCCATTGTAGTTGGACATACATAGCCGCAGTTTGTAAAACCAAAAAACATTAAAGTCCATTTTCCTTTTAAACTTTTATTATCGAATGTTTTTTCATCAATTCCTGTCAATTGAAACCGATTCACAGGTCTTGGATTTTCAAGGTAAGTACCATGAAATGTGGTCGCATCGATTTTTTTCTTAAAATGGAAATGTTGGCCTACAAAAATTCCTGAGAATAATCCTGCAAGAGCCAGCAAAACAACTACGGTAAAGGTAACACTTTTAGCCTTTAAACTCATTTTACCCCCTTATAGGAACATACAGGAAATAAGTCTCACAACACATCACTGAAATGACCATACATTTGCATTGTGGCATGGGACTTATTTCATACACATTCCTTATAAATAATGATCGATCAATAAAAAAACAAACAACAACATCAAATAAACTATTGAAAATCTGAAGGTTTGCATCGCAACAACGGGTTTATCAGTACGATATAACTTGTGAGACCAAAACAAGAATCGTCCACCAAGCACTAAGGCTCCTATTACATAAAACAAACCACTCATCCCTACAACAAAAGGCAGCATACTTACAACCAATAATAAAATGGTATATAAATAAACACTTAGTTTTGTAAACTCGATACCATGAGTCACTGGTAACATCGGAATTTGCGCATGTTGGTACTCTTCATAGCGATAAATCGCTAAAGCCCAAAAATGGGGCGGCGTCCAAATAAAAATAATTAACACCAACAATAAAGCTTGAGGATCCAATTGATTAGTCACCGCCGTCCAACCAAGTAGCGGTGGAGCAGCTCCGGCTAATCCGCCAATAACGATGTTTTGTGAGGTAGCTCTTTTTAAATAGCCCGTATAAACACCGGCATAGCCAATCAATGTAATAAAGGTCAGTAAGGCAGTTAATTGATTTACAAAAACAACTAAAACGGTCAAACCGAGAGTTCCCATGATGACAGCAAACCATAGGGCTTGACCTACTGAGACTTGGCCACTGGCAACAGGTCTTTTTTTAGTTCGAGCCATAATGGCATCAATTCGCTTATCCACTAAATGATTAATTGCAGCGGCACTGCCTGCACACAATCCAATACCAAGCAATGAAAAAAATAATAAGGATAAACTAACCCAACCCGGTGCTGCCAAGTACATGCCTACAACTACAGTCAACAGCATCAGTAATACAACTCGAGGTTTACATAACTCAAGGTAATCACGCCAAGCAGCTGACGAGGGTTGAACTACATGATCAACGTGCATCATTTTGCCCCTTACGCGTCAAATGAAGAGTACTGAATACCGTTGCCAGTAAAAGCGCCGCAACGCCATTATGAGCGACCGCCACACTGATTGGGAGGAGATAGATTACATTCAAGATCCCTAAAGTAAATTGAACGAAGATGAGTAGGAGCATGAACCCCGCTGCTATTTTGAGATAATTGAAACTGCTTCGTCGCAGGATTAATAAAGAAAGCACCAGAATGTAAGCAGCAGTGATTAATGCCCCTAATCGATGAATCCATTGAATCGTCACCCGCACATCATGATCTAATAAACCTCCTTGATAATTAGCTCCTACTGGTGAAAATAAATTAAAGCCCTGGGCAAAATGCAAATCTGGCACCCATACCCCATTACACTGTGGGAATCCGATACATGAGATCCCTGCATAGTTTGAACTCACCCAACCACCCAAAGCGATTTGTAGGAAAACAATGACCACCCCAAGACGTATCCAAGGACGCCATTGTGGTAAATCCTGCCCGCTTAATGAACTGAGTTGCAATCGAAAGCGACTTAAGCAAGTAACGATCAAGATTCCGCCTAAAAGATGTCCCATGACCACCACGGGCAGTAGCTTTAAAGTTACGGTCCACATCCCCAAAGCAGCTTGAAAAAAAACCAGTAGGAGTAATGCGGCTGGCAAATGCCAAGGCATCAAATGGTTGCCTTGTAACCGTTTGCGTAGCGCTGAAAAACCAATAAAAAAAATCAATAAGGCTAAAGACCCTGCGACATAACGATGCGCCATTTCAGTCCATGCTTTTCTAGACTCGATGGGTATTTGCGGATATTGAGTCTGTGCTGCCTGTAATTTTTCCTTAGCACTTGGAAGAACCATCTGCCCATAGCAACCTGGCCAATCAGGGCAGCCTAGGCCAGCATCCGTCAAGCGTGTATAAGCACCCAACATCACGACGAACAAAGATAAAAGCACAGCAAATGATACTACATATCGTAATAATTTATTTTGCATTAGATTAATCACTCTTGTTTTCGGTGGTATTCAACAACAACTTCAAATCTTTATACACATCCTCAGGATTGACCTGAGGGGCATAACGGAGAATTAAATAATTACCTGGATCAGCTACAAATACTTTCGCATTTGAAAATAAGGTATCTTGTGCCATAAGCTCAGTCGCAGATAATGTCGCTACTTTAAAATCGATATCCTTTAAATAGTTTTTTTGTTCTTGCGATAAAGGAGGTGCTTTATCACTGAAAATAAGCCATTGATCGACTTGATATAACTTACGTCCTAATGCCAGCCGAATACGTGCCAGAACATCCAATTGCTTCATGCATGCCTGCTCACAAGCCTCAGGACTCCAAAAAATGATCCGCCATTTAGACTTTCCTTCCAAAGTATCCAAAAGCACTGGTGGATTCAGTAAAATCCCCTTGTTGACCCGTGGCGCCCCCAACCAAGAAGGATGCTGGAAAAACAAATAAGCAGCTACTCCAGGAGCGGCAAATAGTACAACTAACAACAATAAAATATAATAGTTACTGACTTGTTTTCTCATTTTTTTTCTTCAGATTTAATGCAACAAATATAATGAGTACCACTAATGCCATAACAAACCACTGCAAAGCATAAGCTAAATGCCGCTGCGGAGGCATGGATACCGTCTCCCACTCACGCACAAATCCATTTGCATCTTGCTTGTCGAGGCGAATAATAAACGGAGAGACCGATTTTTGCAAAATTTGACTTATCAATTGATCATCTACACGTTCCAAAATGGTTATTTTATTCCCTCTCTCTTCTAAAGCAGGACCTAAAACCCATTGTTTTTTACTTGGAAAATATGCCGAACCCTGTAATTCTATTACTCCTTTAGGAATTTGAATATTTGGAAGAACTCGGCGGGTTAACTCACCAGGAACCCATCCTCGATCAATAAGTACGAGGGTACCATCGGATAACTCCAAAGGAGTTAGTACATCGTAACCAAATTGATGGTTATGATGCTGATTATCTAATAAAAATATTTGTGACCCATATTTCCCTTTCAATACTATGCGCTCATATTGCAAAGGCAATTTTTTCTTTGCGGACCAGAGAACTGGTTTTTGCCTTTCTTGTGTCTTTTGTGCAAGAATCATTTTTGTTTTTTCATCGGCGCGACTAATTTGCCAAAAGCCAAGGCGAAGAAACAAAGAAAAAAATACGACAGCCAGAAGCAACATCGGCCAGCTTGGGGTGAAACCAAATTTAAAACAGGTTAAACTAGGCATCATTATTTAATTGTTCAAATGTTAGTCATAATCAGACGGCAATTCAGGAGTATAACAAATGATCACCAAAATTATCATCATCTTTGCCATGATTATCATCGCCGCCTCTCTAGCAAGTGGTCTTATTTTTCTTATTCGAGATTCAGGTAATTCCAAACGCACTATTAAAGCCTTAACCATAAGAATAAGTATTTCGGTAAGTTTATTTATATTTTTATTAATTGCTTTTAAACTGGGTTTAATTAAGCCTCATGGCCTTTAATGCGTTACCGTTGGCAATGAGGTTATGGTAAAACGTGTAGCCCGGATTAGACGAAGTCGTAATCCGGGGTTAAGATTACATCCCCGTATTAAGCAGCGCTAATACGGGCTACTATGACGCTATTACAACGGTTACTTTATTTTAAGGATATAATATGCGTATCTTATTAATCAGTTTTCTATTTCTTTGTCATTGCATCCATGCTGACACGATAAAAAACTACATGAATATTGCTGATAATATCCCTCAGATGGAAATTAAAGCAGATCCGCAAGCCCAAGCTTGGGCGCGATCCGCCCGTCATGTTTTGACAATAACCTGCGAAAGCATTGCGGAAACAATGATTCAGGCAAATGAAATCGCAAAAAATCAAGGCAATCCCATTTTTTGCTTGCCACCAAGCGTACAACTGAATGCACCTACTCTTTGTGAACTGATTCAACAAACCTACAAAGAAATCTCAAGTCAGCAAAGTGATAAAGACTCCATGACCGTTTCACAGGTAGCCTGGTTAGGGGCAAGTAAACACTACCCATGTCAACAAAATACTGCAGCCAAAAATGAAATGCTTCATGTTTCTGCGGCTTTAGGGCAACCCTCAGCAGCACAACCACCAACAGAACAGCATTAGATGGAAATCCGGTCTTGGCACGACAAAAAAATTTTTTGGCGATTTTTAATCAAAATGACTTTTTAGGCCGGGTCAAGACCCGACCTAGGTTGGATTAATTCGTTTAATCCCTATTTACTGAACTCTTCAAAGGCTTCTAAAGCCTCGGCAGCATACATCAAAGATGGACCACCGCCCATGTATACAGCCATACCTAAAGTTTCTAAAAATTCTTCGCGTGTTGCTTGTAATTTAATTAAAGCTTGCGCATGAAATCCGATGCAACCATCACATTGCTTTGCAACAGCAAGAGCCATAGCAATTAATTCTTTAGTTTTTTTATCGAGTACTCCGTCTTTAGTGGCTGCTTGCGCAAGAGCGGAAAATCCAGACATGACTTCGGGCATTTCCTTACGCATTTTAGCTAATTGAGTACTGATGTCTTTGGTGATGTGAGAAAATTTATCTGACATTTAGAAAGCTCCATTTTTAACTACTCACTCGTGCTTAACTTCTTGCTTTGGGTTCATGAGGCAGTAAGTAAAGATTTAATAGAGTAATTGTATTAATAATTATGCCAAGCAGGCACTCTAATTTATCATGAGTGTAGGATATAAACTGTCTTTTATATCAAACTCACGTTAATTTACCGCATTACTTTGTTTAGAAAAAGGTTTTTGTAGGGTGCGTGTCAGGTAAATCCACCCTGCCTAGAGATGTTTTTAATAAAATTCGGTACCTTGTCCCCATCTATTACTGTCGAATGAACCTAGATTATAGGCCAAGGTCCGACTGATGATTTTATGAATACGATGCGGTTACATCGTTTGACTGCCAAGATAAATACCTGCTGCAATTCCCCCTGTTGTAACAATGACTTTGGTAAAGAAACCACACCATGATCCAGAGGCTTGTGCTTTCTTTTCGGCAGACAAATCCACTGCCTTTTCCACATGTGGATTTTTAATGGATTTCTCATTTAAGTGTCCACTAAGGAACGGACATGTCACAACATGTTGCTCCTCGATGTCATCCTGAGGGGGCAACATTTCGTAAGAAGCAGCGGATGTGCGCTGGGAACTTTCCTCAGAAAGTTGCTTATAGAGTGAAGGAGCCAATTTGCGGATGACCAAAGTTAATCCTGCATTAATACCTCTCGAATTTGCTTTCACGCCTGAAGTTGCTTCAAGTTGCTGGAGGGTATCACCCACATTAAAGAGTGTCTCAAGCGCGATAGCCGCATTCGAATCAATATCCTTGGACTCACCGCTCTCTAATTGATGAACTCGCTCTATGAGATGATTCGTTCCCAGCTTTTCCCTCAGTGAAGCAACGAGTTCAGCACAGTAAGAAAATTGGACTCCTAAAATTGGACCGTTTTCATTAGCGGGTAGCTTTGAAGCAAGTTCTTTGAGTTTTAAAAACAATTTATCATCATTTAATATCGCTTTAAGTGCACGGGCATTAGGATGTTCCTCGCCATAATGAACAGTATCCCGTAGCAATTGTTCAATAATCATTTGCTCTGAAACAAGAACTGCGATGGATAATAATGCAGCGATATTTTTAGGATTTTTTAAATCGGGATCAGCTAACCGTCCATTGATTCGAACGTCAATTAACCCTTCATCGGTTATAAGAGGCGTCTCCTTATCCAAATCAAGCGCTGGACTGCCGTCTTTTTTCACCAAATCAAAGGCATAGATAATTGCTTTAAGTGTGTTTTGACTCACTGCATAGGAATTTGTCAAATGTTTCAGTAAGGGATGCCGAGTACTTTGTGCTAAAGTGGCTTTTAATGGCTGAATCATTTCCAATGCACGATTTATAGTTAAGAGATCCTCAACGATATCTTTTTCTTTCGCATCTTTTTGCATCTGGCCATAGACTCGTTTTATGGCTGTAGAGTCCATTAATTTTGCAGGATCAAAACCATACTCTTTTTCTAAAATTTCAAGAAGAATATCCATCGCGTTAAACGAACGATTTTGTGTGTGAAGAATATGCTCGTTGCCTTTCATTAAACCAAGCATTAATAATTTTCCTTGGTCTTCTGGTAGGCGACGAAAACCACTTTTTGAAATGCGTATCACACGAATTATATCTTCTGCATGCTCCGGTTTAACCAATTTTTTATTACTTTCTTTAATAATCCAACCCATGGGTGCAGCTTGATCATTGATGTTAATTACAAAACCATTGTCTTGATAGGTTTGAGTTTTCTTTGGATCCAGATCGATTTTCACATTGGATGGTATCACCGCTGTTTCTATTCTCATGCCAGATTTGGTGTTAACGATTTTTTTATCATCTTCCATGATGATTTCAAATTCGCCTCTATCTAATTCTTGTGTAATCACTTGATATTGGTGCGCATCAAGCCCTTTAGGATGACAAAGATATAGAAATCCTTGTTTTGATAAATGGCTACTGAGACTGATTCCAGTTTGCCAGACTGAAAAATGAATAGTATCCCAAATTGCCTCGCCCCCACGAAGGTCTTCCGTATTGGGATATCTGAGCGCCTGGTTACGCTCATTTAATATTTTCCCTCGTCCAATAATGTAATGGCTTGATTTTTCTAATAGTCTCGTATTTTGTGAAACTGTTGAACCTCCCTTAGAAAGACCAAATACATCCTGCTGATTTTTTCCTTCGGCAGCATGTTCAACGGAGTTTTCTTCATAATCCTCTTCGCAAACTGGCTCAAGTAGCGCTGAAAACTGGGCTAAACTTAATTGAAATCGAATAGCTAGAGCACCCATTTCAGAAAAATTTTTTCTTAATGTCTCCATTCCATAAGTAGAACAGTTTTCATCTTTGAATTTTGCACCCGTGTATTTAAGCGTAAAACCTTTAATTGAGTCATTCTTTTGGAACATTCATCACCTGGATTTGATTAAAACCGAAAGGCATATTATTATACACGTAGATTATTAATGAATTATTAAGAATTTTTTTTATACATTTTCTCGGGGCTTAGAGCAGGTCTTGCTGCACCTTCCGAGCGCTCATCTAGATCGTCTAATCCCAGTCCTCCTCCCGAACCTAAAGGTGAGGTTGCCCTAAAAAATAGATTAAAATTACATCCGTCAACCTTGCCGTTCGAGCAAGCTTGAAACCTTAATAAAAAAATAATCGCTGTTTTAGAAAATATCAAAAGGCATACTGTATTAAGGCAGAGCTGAGCTATTTCGCCTGGTAACGGAGCAGCTAAAAAGAATGTTACATATCAGCATCCGCTAAATTTCCTTGAATCAATCTGACTTGCCCATGTATTTTGAGCAATTGCTGTTCTTTAAATTGAAAATAAGCGATCACCTCCGCTTCAATAGCTAAATGCTTGCGATTGACTCCTTTGGGATAATAGAGGGCAAATACTTCATTGCCTGCTTCCATAAGGTGTTTATACTCCATGTCATTTATTTTCATATTCTGCTTTTGCTCGATGACATGAGCAATATAATCATTACGGTTCATTATTACCCCATTAATGCATTGCTCAAATTCAGGATGAAAAAATTGTTTTACGGTTGAAGCGACATCCAGATTAGGATCGTAAACAGATGCCCAAATACGTTTCAAGAGAGCAGAATAAGACATTTTGGACTACCTCATTAAATGACTTTAATTATGAACAATAATTTGGTTATGTTGACATCATAAACTGAATTAGAGGTTAATAAAATTTATAAATGGCCATGCTCAACGAAGAATACCTGGCAACCGAACCATTCAAAAATGGCATCACGGGAAAGCCTCTCGACAGCATTTGTTTTATTTGGGTTAATCGTATTTTAAGGAAAATCCTATAAAATAGGATGACCCATGGCAGCAAATGGCACCGATGATTATGGATAAGGGCTAGACGCAGTGAGGGTTGCTCACTCAATGACAAGGTATGAAACCATGAAAAAACTGGCTTTTAGTGTGATTTATTTTGTAGCCTTTAATGCACAAGTTTTTGCGACCCCTGTTGTCTATACTACCCAGACTTTCTATAAAATACTTGGAACTACCGAACAAGATTTGCGCAATCAGCTGAATAAGTTAGGGCCTTTTTTCTCAGATAAACGCTATGATGCAAAAACAACTTGGCAAATTAATTGGAACTATAAATGGGATTATGATAATCCCACCAAAAATCCTTGCTACCTTACAGAAGTCAAGGTATCAGCTAATATTGTGACTGTCTTACCTGAATGGGAAGATAAAGATCACGGCAGCGCTGAGACCCAATTAAAATGGGAGAATTACCTTACTCATTTGAGTCAACATGAAGAGGGACACGCAAATAATGGTAAAGAAGTCGCCGCTGAAATAGAAAACGCCTTATTAGCCATCCCTCCAATGCTCTCTTGCGAGCAGCTGCAATCCACTATTGAAAATACGGCTCAAGATATCGTGAAGCGACATAATATCTGGGATATAAATTATGATGCGACAACCCAACATGGCAAAACACAAGGAGCTTCCTTTCCCTAGAGTTTTAGCAAAAATAAATTCATCACGCTCTTGAAAAAATACATTTTAATATAAAACATAGCAATTCATATCAAAATGCTATATGCTCCCTTTTTTTTGGGGTGAGAGCACAATGGGTATAGTCAAAATTTCTGATGAATTACATGAAGCAACGAAGCTGATGGCGAGAGCCATGAGCCGCTCAATCAACTCGCAAGCAGAATATTGGATTCGAATAGGAAAGCTGGCAGAAGAAAATCCATCCATTACATACTCTGAAATTCTCAAAATTTTAATCAATCAAGCATCATCCGGTGAGATAAACGATGTTAGTGAAAACGCCTGAGGAAATAGAAAAAATGCGGGTTGCCAGTAATCTAGCAGCCTCTGTCCTCCAAATGATAGAAACTTATGTGGTTGCAGGGATCAGTACGCGCAAACTTGAGGAAATTTGCCGTCACTACATCATTAACGATTTGAAAGCAATTCCCTCAACCTTAAACCACTATGGATTCCCTGCGTGCATTTGCACCTCGATAAATCATGTGGTCTGTCATGGCATCCCTTCTGATAAGGTGCTTAAAAATGGGGATATTCTTAATATTGACGTTACAGTTCAAAAAAACGGTTATATCGGTGATACCAGCAAAATGTTTCTCGTAGGTACCGTAAAACCTTTTGCTAAAAAATTAGTAGCGGTTGCCCAGGAGTGTCTCTATAAAGCGATTTCAATAGTCCGTCCAGGAACGCAGCTGGGTGATATTGGAAACATAATCCAAACGCATGCAGAACAACATGGATATTCAGTAGTGCGTGAGTATGGTGGCCATGGAATTGGTCGTTCCATGTGGGAAGAACCAGAGGTCATGCATTTTGGCAAACCCAATACCGGATTACGATTACACGCAGGAATGACGTTTACCATTGAACCCATGCTCAATTTGGGTCGTAAAGAAGTCAAAACGTTGGGCGATGGCTGGACCGTGGTCACCAAAGATCACAAATTATCCGCACAATGGGAACATACCATTTTAGTCACTGATAATGGCTATGAGGTACTTACCTTAAGACCAGAAGAGCAGTTGATTTAATAAATTTTAAAACTTTTAAGTTAATATACATTATCCGTCAAAGGTACTTAATGATTAAGCGAATTATTCAAAAACATACCCTCACCCTCTCCCGCGACTTAATACCGAGTTTAAATCAAATTCATTGCGCGGGCGGGGTGATTTTTAGTGCCTCTATGGTACTTAGCCCTAACATCCCCTCTCCACTATTGGGGAGAGGGCTAGGGTGAGGGGAAATGCCCCCCTTATCCTGCTTAGCTTGACGGCTATGGACCAAGATCAGACAAAATAGTTACTAATCTGCAGCTTTTTTAACACATCGATTGCCGCAAGCAGTGGCGATACAGCTTTGACCGACACCACAATCATCGTCTTTAGTGCATTGTTCCCAGCATGAGGTGCAATTCTGAGGGCAAATAGCTGCCAATTGAGATGATTTAATAAGCAGTGTATCTTCTGAAGAGGAATAACCATTCATGTTAAGTCCAATAACAAGGAACAATAATACACTTAACGGTACACTTTTCATTTTAAGTCCCTTTAAGTTTACTGAGATAAGCAACTGTCTCGAGTATTACTACAGCCTTGGATACAGGGTTGGTACTGCTCCTTGCAATAAGACTCATCATTATTCTTAGTACACTGGTTATATTGGGTTTCACATGAGCTCATGCAATAATCGTATTTGGTATTGCACGATTGATCATCTGCATAGCTTAGATTCAGCCCACCGAAAAGCATGGCGCTGATTAATAAGACATGAAATTTTTTCATTTACTCATCTCCTGTCTATTGAGGATTGAAAAGATTGATCATGTGCAGTTTCATGAGTCAAAGTACAAAAAACAATCCAACTGTCCATTTAACTAAGTTTAGCAGGAAATAACCGTACGCAGTGTACAGGCACACGGCGTGTTACAATTGATTTCTAATCATCGGCAATTGTAATGCCTTGGTGATTAACTGACTTCGGCTGTAGCAGTTGAGTTTATTTTTAGCTGCATTAAGATGGTCCTCAACAGTTCTTGGGGAAAGATTTAATTGTTGACCAATTTGTTTTACTGTCATTCCTTGGACCAAATAATACAAGCATTTAATTTGCTGTGTTGTGAGCTGATTGTTAGAGTTTTGAGTTAACGAATGAGATGGATTATCGTGACCTATAATGCTTGGCTCGTGCATCGACGTAAAGAATGAGGTGTCAGAATCAATCAAAAATGAGATCCCCACAATGCCAATGATCTTTCCATGTCGTGTATACAAGGGTGCCTTTCGACTGATGTAGTGTCGTAAAGGGCCATTATCGAACTGAACGGCTTCAATAAAGGTTTTCACTTGATTCTGTTGGACAATCGTTGCATCATTTTTCATGAGGATGGGAGCTTGCTCTTTCCATAACAAATCAGCGTCCATTTTTCCCTTTATATCTTCTGTTTGCATCTTGTTAACGCATAACATGGTATGGTTGCAGTCTAAATAGCGCCCTTTTTTATCTTTTACATAGACATTCGCCAGAGTAGTATCCAAAATATTGTCTGTACTGGTTGTTGGAGTGGATTCAGTACACATAAAGTGGGCTAGTTCACGCGTTATCATAATATATCGATAATAAATTCTTCGATTTATTATACAATAATGTTCAACTTATGTACATAAATTCCTTTCCCCAAACAGGTAAATGATTTCGTTACACTAAGCCATCAAGGCAACAGTCTCAAATAATGAATCCTCTAGCTAATAAACAAAGCGCTTAACCTTCTGAATCGGAACAATGAACAATGATGCATAAGGTATGCCCCATTCCCCACATACACACAAGACAAGTAAATAGAAATAGCATATGCACTATGGACGTATTACTAAAATAAAAGACCTGGAAAAAAATAGAAAAACACATTAAGAGTAATGCAGACAATACACCATATAATGATCTTAAACTTTCAACTGGCTTTCCGGCAAAATAAGCGAGCAAAAAGACATATATTGAAATAGCAAATAAGATAGGATCCGATTTCTCTTTGACATCATACAAATATATATGCTCAAAAAGTAGAATAGCTATGCCTAATAACACAGTTAATGAGAGAAGTCTCAATAGCGCTTTACTCTGTTTTTTTATAGAAAAAAATTGCATCAATACATTCATCGGGTCAGTGTTTCATTTTTTATTTTTATGTCTTATTATTTTGCTGGTAATTTAAGAACTTGAACACCGTATTGATCACGGTGTTTCAAGATTACTCACACCAAGACCCTAGCCATCGAATGAAGAGGAGCTCCAACCTCTCCCTCAAGATAAATGTTGAAAAAATTGGATGTCCTTTTCGTAGGCACAATCCCTCCATCGCATGGGCCTTATCGACCTCGTGAATCGAATCCTGCCTTTCTTAAGAAGAACATGAACTCAGAGCATCATATACCATTAATACCGATAGTGATTATTAAAAATTCAGATACATCAACAAGTTCAAGCTCCCTTAGGAACAAACTCATGCTGGCAAAATAAATGCTCCTGTTGAACTGATAAAAGCTATGTTATATTGCTTTTCATTTAACAGTTGTATCGTGACTCATAAATCCCCTTCCGAACCCTCTTATTTCAAAAGAAGCGTCCGATTTTTATTTGATTATTTTAAAAATTCAAACAATAAACGCAGGGCTTATTGGTTACTTTCTGGCAGCGTACTTAGTGTTTTAACCTTATCTGCTCTTGGTTTTATCCTGGGATGGTGGTGCTTCCCCTATATTTTTGCGGCATTTATTGCCAAGGATTTAACTCTTTTTGCAATAGGAATAGGGGCTGGACTTTTGATTGCAGGAGGTATGGCTGGATTTAATTATTTGGCAAACCTACTAAAAAATAGTTTGTATGTTGATTGGCGCTCTTGGCTAACAAAAAAAATAATCAATCAGTACTTAAAGAATAAAACGAATTATCTGGAAATTTCCAGAGTTTACAAAAATCTGGATAACCCGGAACAACGCATTCAAGAAGATATCGATAAAATTGTTGACTCATCCCTGGAGCTCACCTTGGGATTTATCGATAATTTTTCTAATCTTGCAATTTACATCACCCTCTTGGGGATAGCTGGCAGCTCCATATCGTTCATGTTTTTAGGTCCTGGCTACTTAATCTTAACGGCACTATTAATAGGAAGTATCTCCTCCCTGATTGGTTACTATATAAGCAATCACTTGAATAAATTGACCAACGAGGAGACTAAGGCACAGTCCAATTTGCGAGGAACGCTACACCAAATCAAGAATTCCTCTGAAGAAATTGCCATTGAACAGGCAGAGAAGTACTACAAAAATCGTCTTGAACATGAAGTGGATTCCTTAAATACAACAACCACAAACCGATTATCTATTGAAAACAGAGTCAAAACATTTAATGTCTTCAATGGTATTTTTCAAGCAATTGCTCCATTCATAATTGCAATTCCTTTATACATCACCGATCTGATTAGTTTGGATGTTTTTTATTCTGTTGGCTACTACTTTTCCATGGTCGCTCGCTCACTCAACTGGTTTATTCAATCCTTTGAAGTAATTAATAAATTTAGAACAAGCCTTAATCGTATTGATGAGTTACAAACCATTTTAAATAATGGGGATGAAGGCGAGTCAACACACAAAATTATTCATAAAATAGGTCGAGATACTAAAAATCTCGAGGTAAAAAACTTGGAGCTTAAATTACATGGTCGTCCTGAATTGCTTATAAAGGGGCTGAATTTAAAATTCACTCCAGGCATACATACACTCATTCAAGCCCCTTCAGGAACAGGAAAAAGCAGTTTATTTAAAGCAATAGCAGGCACTTGGTTATCTGGAGAGGGTGAGGTTTTTATTCCTAAAAGTCGGGAGTCGATTTATTTTTTACCCCAAAAGCCGACTCTTCCTGATGATACGCTAAGAAATGTGCTTGCTTATCCAGATGCATATTGTCCTTATTCAGATGAAACCTTAGCTCATGCTCTAAAAGCCGTGAACCTGGAAGCACTTGCTGCTAAATTAGATGAAAAAATCGGCTTTAAATCTTTGGGGGAACAACAACGAATCGCCTTTGCTCGTGTCTTGTTAAGAAGGCCAGAATGGCTGTTTTTGGATGAGGTCACCGCTTCTTTAGATGAAGACACAGAGGAACAAGTCTATCAATTGATCAAGAAAACGCTCCCAGAAACAACAATCATCAGTATCGCTCATCGCTCAACAGTCAAGCGTCATCATGATAATATTTTATTTTTTAGCACCAATGAACAAAAAGAGGTGCAGGTAAAAGAAAGTAGGATTTTAGATGGGTACGCCAAGAATGTAGGTGCCCAGTTCGGCAAATAGCAACTGTCTTGAATTAACAAATCACTTCAAGACAGTCACTGTGCTAGTTTTTCATTAAATTAGAGCGTGTTATTTAATTTCATTACAGCTGGCTCTTGTTGAGCTCGTTTCGGGGCTCTGAAAAACCCAAAATTTAAAAGATTGGTTTGTACATATGCTGGACGTCGACTTTCTTCTGTTTTCTGTGCCTCACCAGACACTAAAGGGAGATCAACGAGTAGATTGTCGGGTTTATCAAGATCAGGCTCATTATCCGATGAGAGTAAGAAATCCAAGCTCATACGCTCATCCAAAATAGGAAGTTCTTTATTTTCCGACCCATTCCAGTCCTGTGTATCCTCTTCCCACTGATTGAACTCCGCCCAAAATTCTTCACTATAGAAAGAATCAGGATGCTCCCCAGTTTGAATGACCTCAGATACCGCCAATTCACCGGAGCACTCTCCTGAACTTGCTTGTCCTTCTGTACTCAAAAGCGCACTGTCTTCATCATCAGAGTCTTCAAATACCAGCGGCTCCACAATTTTATCTAAAGCCTCCCCTTTTGAAAAACCAACAATGGAAATACGGTGCCAACTGGAATTGGTTACTCCATTGGTAGGAACTAATTTCGTGTTGCAATGAACATACTTATCGAAGTCCCATAACAATAAATCGCCTTCGTTCAAATCAAAATAGATGCCTTCGAAATAGGATTGACGGTTGCTTGACGAAAAACCGCATACACCTGGAAAGAATGTGTATGAGCCCTCATAAGTTCGCTGAGTATTATCCTGACTCTTAGATGGATAGATAACAAATAAAGGACTTAATCCATAGAGGGGAAACTTATTGTGGTCGACATGCGCCGTGGTTTGTTTATCATAATTTGCCTCAGCAGCCAAAAGATACTTGGAACCATTGATCGTAAAGCTGGATGCATACCCCATTACCTGGCAACGTCTTGCGTATTCAAGAGGTGCACAATCCGCATAGATTGTTTCTGCTGTAGCAATAAGTGGTGCAAGCCCTTCTTCGATTGCAAATTTTTTCTCTGAAAATTGGGTAGGTCTTATCCGATGCAGTTTTATTCCAAGTATCCCAAATGGAGCTGAACGGATATTTCGACTAGCTCCATTCTTTGGTTTTGCTTCCTCTGCAGATACAGCCCCCATTCTATTTAACTGGCTTGAGGTTACCGATGCTAACTCATTACGCAATCGATCAGAGATCATGTCGGGTTTAATTGCACCAATACGGTAGATACCAATCAGCTTGCCTTTGGCATCATAAAAGTTAGTATCCTGAACAATTTTTAGCGAGGTAGAAAAAGGTTCATCAAAAACATCACTCATTTTAATTTTTTTATTCAGGTTCTCAAACAGAGTTATTTTGGGAATCATATTCTCATCGGACATATTATCTTGAGGAGCCTCAACAGGCGTTTCAACCTGAGCCATAGGGGCTCGCATGACTATATTCTTAAAAGGTTTTTTTCGCTTAATGAGATCGTAACTGACGTTAATCGCTGATTTTAATTTTTTTATTTCTTTTGTGCTTAAATCAAAATTGAGTTTAGCCAGGTGATCAATGAGTATTTGACCCAGTTGATCTCCAGACTTGCGTTGTAGGTAGAGGCTATACATCAAATGATGTTGGTATAAATAAATTAGATTCTGAGCCGCTAAAGAAGGATTTATCTTTATATTGGGGATAATTTGATCGGCAACGTATTGACGTCTTTTTGTTTCATCCTGATATAAAGCTGATCGTGGCAGACTATTATTACTTTTTTTTACAGTGAACGGAAATGTAATATGATGGGAATAGATAAATTTCGTTCTAAGTGGCTCTGGAAACCCTACTTTGATTTCATCGCTAAGGACATCACGTTGTCCTATCGAGGATATGTGCTGCATAGAAAGCCGACGATTATAGGCTTCATTTTTTCGTAGCATTTCCCACTGCATCTGTTGGTATGCTTGCGGATCACCTTTAGCCTGTTGCTTAATAAATGCATTTAAATCAGGTGAAATTAATTTTCTTGTAATTTTAACTTTTTTTGAAGGGGCTTGGGTTGGAGTACTTGCCTCCTTTTCCTTGCCTTTTTCAGGAGAAGATGTCTCTAAAGAGGAATCTGATTTCAATTTTTTTGCTGGAGGAGGAGTCGCTTGTTGGGCAGATGCGGTTTGCTGCGGAGAACACACATAGTTTCTTTTTCTAGTCAGAGCAGTAATACTACTTTGGGCTTGATCGAATTTTTGTTCCATAGGAAAAACCTCATTTTATTTTTATTATTAAAAGAAAAGAATGAAATTCTAATCAGGCACAGTATCGCGAATATGAATAAAAATGTCGAACATATTTTGCGCTATCCGTCATAAAAAATGCGCAGATGGTTAACTATAACCAGTTGTTCATACCCTCTTACTTGAACTATTGTGATATGCGATGCTGAGGAAACTGGGATTGGAGCGCTCCCCTTGGGTTACATTTGTCCCTGTTTTTGAAAATTAACTCTAAAGAATACAAGATGCACTCCTGTCTTCTTTAGCAACATTTTCTATCAATAAAAGACGAGCAGCGTATGAATGCGCATTGGTGCTTTTTAAAAAAGTCATGTACCTGCTGTAAGGTCAGTATGATGATTTTTTAATTATGCAATCTTACACACGTGAGTTCGACACTATTTTAAGCGTTGATCATAAAAAAATGATTCGATGAAAATTGAATATCGAACTCACGTTATACTTGTTTTTTATTAACTTAGAGCGTTTTAGTTAATGTCATTACAGGGGACTCTTGTTGAGCTCGTTTCGGGGCTTTGAAAAACCCAAAATTTAAAAGATTGGTTTGTACGTATACAGGAGGTCGACTTTCTTCTGTTTTCTGTGCCGCTCCTGACACTAGAGAGTTGTCAACGATTAGATTGTCGGGTTTATCGAGATCAAACTCCTTATCCGATGGGAGTAAGAAATCCAAGTCCATCAACTTATCCCAATCCATATTTTCCGCTCCATCCGAACCATTCCGGTCCAGTGTATCCTGTCCCCCCAGATTGAACTCCGCCCAAAATTCCTCACTAGAGAAAGAATCAGGATGCTCCCCAGTTTGAGTGACCTCAGAAAGCGCCAATTCACCGAAGCTCTGTTCTGAGCTTGTTTCTCCCTCTGTACTCAGAAGCGCACTGTCTTCATCATCAGAGTCTTCAAATACCAGCGGTGCCACAATTTTATTTAGAGCCTCCCCTTTTGAAAAACCGATAATGGAAATACGGTGCCAATTGCACTGGGTTACTCCATTGGTTGGAACTAATTTCGTGTTGCAATGAACATACTTATCGAAGTCCCATAACAATAAGTCACCTTCGTTCAAATCAAAATAGATGCCTTCAAAAGAGGATTGGGCGTCACTTGAGAAAGAACCACATACACCAGGAAAAAATGTGTATAAGCCCTCATAAGTTCGCTGACTCTTAGCTGGATAGATAACAAATAAAGGACTTAATCCATAGAGAGGAAACTTCGTGTCATCGACATGCGCCGTGGTTTGTTTATCATAATTGGCTTTAGCAGCCAAAAGATAATTGGAACCATTGAGCATAAAGCTGGATGCATACCCCATTACCTGGCAACGTCTTGCGTATTCAAGGGGTGCAGACTCTGCATAGATTGTTTCAGCCGTAGCAAATAGTGGTGCAAGCCCTTCTTCGATGGCAAATTTTTTCTCTGAAAATTGGGTGGGTCTTATCCGACTCAGTTGTATTCCTAGTATCCCGAATGGAGCTGAATGGATGTTTCGACTTGCTCCATTCTTTTGTTTTACCTCCTCTAAAGCTCCAGCCCCCATTCTATTTAATTGTTTTTGGGTAACCGAAGCAAACGCCTTACGCAATCGATCCGATATCATATCGGGTTTAACTGCACCAACACGGTATATACCAATCAGCTTGCCGTTGTCATCATAAAAATTAGTATCCTGCATAATTTTAAGCGAGTTAGAAAAGGGTTCATCAAAAACATCATGGATGTTCACTTTTTTATTAGGGTTCTCAGACAGAGTTATTTTGCGAATCTTATCCTCATCGGACATACTGTCTTGAGGAACCTCAACAGGAGTTTCAACCTGGACCATAGGGGCTCCCATGACTAGATTCTTAAACGGTTTTCTATTCTTAATGAGCTCGTAACTGGCGTTAATCGCTGATTTTAATTTTTTTATTTCTTTTGTGCTTAAAAAACAATTGAGTTTAGCCAGGTGATCAATGAGTATTTGACCCAGTTGATTTCCAGACTTGCGTTGCAGGTAGAGGCTGTACATCAAATGATGTTGGTATAAATAAATTAAATTCTGAGCCGCTAAGGAGGGATTTATCTTGATATTGGGAATAATTTCCTCGGCAACGTATCGACGTCTTTTTGTTTCATCTTGATACAACGCTGATCGTGACAGACTAGTATTCGTTTTTTTTACCGTGAACGGGAATGTAATGTGATGGGAATAGATAAATTTAGTTCTAAGTCGTTCTGGTAACCCTCTTTTGATTTCATTGCGAAGGTCATCACGTTGTCCTATCGAGGATATGTCCTGCATAGAAAGCCGACAATTATACGCTTCATTTTTTTGTAGCATTTCCCTCTGCACCAGTTCGTATGATCGAGGATTACCTTCAGCCTGTTGCTCAATAAATGCATTTAAATCAGGTGAAATTAATTTTCTTATAATTTGACCTTTTTTAGGGGGGGCTGGGGTTGAAGTACTTGCCTCCTTTTTCTTGCCTTTTGCAAGAGCAGAGGTCTCCCCAGTTTGAGTGACCTCAGAAAGCGCCAATTCACCGAAGCTCTGTTCTGAGCTTGTTGGTCCTTCTGTACTCAAAAGCACACTGTCTTCATCATCAGAGTCTTCAAATACCAGCGGCGCCACAAGTTTATCTAAAGCCTCCCCGTTTGAAAAACCGATAATGGAAATACGGTGCCAATTGCACTGGGTTACTCCATTAGTTGGAACTAATTTCGTGTTGCAATGAACATACTTATCGAAGTCCCATGACAATAAATCACCTTCGTTCAAATCAAAATAGATGCCTTCAAAATAGGGTTGGGGGTTGCGTGAGTAAAAACCGAATACACCAGGAAAGAATGTGTATGAGCCTTTATAAGTTCGCTGAGTATTATCCTGACTATTGGGATAGATAACAAATAAAGGACTTAATCCATAGAGAGGAAACTTCGTGTCATCGACATGCGCCGTGGTTTGTTTATCATAATTGGCTTTAGCAGCCAAAAGATACTTGGAACCATTGAGCGTAAAGCTGGATGCATACCCCATTACCTGGCAACGTCTTGCGTATTCAAGGGGTGCAGACTCCGCATAGATTGTTTCTGCTGTAGCAATAAGTGGTGCAAGCCCCTCTTCGATGGCAAATTTGGTCTCTGAAAATTGGGTGGGTCTTATCCGATGCTGTTTTGTTTCTAGTATGCCGAATGGCGCTGAACGGATGTTTCGACTTGCTCCATTTTTTGGTTTTTTTGTTTCTTCTGCAGCGCCAGCCCCCATTTTATTTAATTCACTTTGGGTTACCGCAGCTAACTCATCACGCAATCGATCCGATATCATATCGGGTTGAATTGCACCGATACGGTATATACCAATCAGCTTGCCTTTTTCATCATAAAAATTAGTATCCTGAACAATTTTTAGCGAGGCAGAAAAAGGTTCATCAAAAACATCATTCATGTTAATTTTTTTATCAAGGTTCTCAAACAGAGTTATTTTGGTCATCTTATTCCCCTCGGACATGCTGTCTTGAGGAACCTCAACAGGAGTTTCAACCTGAGCCATAGGGGCTCCCATGACTAGATTCTTAAACGGTTTTTTTCGTTTAATGAGCTTGTAACTGACGTTAATCGCTGATTTTAATTTTTTTATTTCTTTTGTGCTTAAATCACAATATAGGTCATCCAGATGATAAGTAAGTAGTTCACCCAGTTGATCTCCAGACTTGCGTTGCAGGTAGAGGCTATACATCAAATGATGTTGGTATAGATAAATTAGATTCTGAGCCGCTAAGGAGGGATTTATCTTGATATTGGGAATAATTTCCTTGGCGACGTATTGACGTCTTTTTGTCTCATCTTGATACAAGGCTGATCGTGGCAGACTAGTATTCGTTCTTTTTACCGTGAACGGAAATATAGTATGAAGGGAATAGATAAATTTAGTTCTAAGCGGTTCTGGAAAATCGTCTTCCACTTCATCGCTAAAGTCATCAGATTGCCCTATGAGCGATATGTCCTGCATAGAAAGCCGACGATTATACGCTGCATTTTTTCGTAACATTTCCCTCTGTATCTGTTGGTATGCTTGCGGATCACCTTGAGCCTGTTGCTCAATAAATGCATTTAAATCAGGTGAAATTAATTGTCTTATAATTGAACCTTTTTTTGAGGAGGCTCTGGTTGGAGTACTTGCCTCCTTTTCCTTGCCTTTTGCAAGAGCAGAGGTCTCTAAAGAAGAAGCCGATTTCAATTTTTTTGCTGGAGGAGGTATCGCTTGTTGGGCAGAAGCGGTTAGCTGCGGAGAAGACACATAGGTTCTTTTTCTAGTGAGAGCAGTAATACTACTTTGGGCTTGATCGAATTTTTGTTCCATAGGAAAAACCTCATTTTATTTTTATTATTAAAAGAAAAGAATGAAATTCTAATCAGGCACAGTATCTCGAATATGATTAAAAATGTCGAACATATTTTGCGCTATCCGCTATAAAATATGCACAAATGGTTAACTATGGCCAGTTGTCCACACCTTCTTATGTTCACTATTGTGACTCTGGATACCAAGGAAACTGGGATTGGAGCAAACCAACTACCATGAGTGAAGTTGGTTTTTTGCTTGTTTGGGTGAATCGATTTAGACTTGGATTACATTGGTCTTGCTGTTTCACTTAACCTAGAGAATATTACAAGAGCTCCTACTGTGCTCCAGTTCTTGTAGTCTAATTTCCTCTTTAGCATTCTCAACTAATAGAAGACGAGCTGCGTTATTAATATGCATTTGTGCTTTTGTAAAAAAGTCATGCACGTTTCTTAAGGCCTCTATCGTATGATGATTTTTCAAGTAGGCAATCTTATCCGGTAACTCTTTGCAAATATCTTGTGTTTTTTTTACGGTCACTTCGTTTAATGTATCTAAAGTCACGGCAAACTCTCGCATTGACTCTAATATCTCATTAAACTGCGGCTCATAGTGGCTGCTATCAAATTTTTTTACGTTTTGAAAATTTTTTTCTGACTTACCTTCATTTTCGTCATTCAACATTTCAACGGTTAGGCTATGTAGCTTCTGTTTAATTGCTTCCAATGCTTTAATTGTGATTTCTTTTTCTTCAATAATGTAATTCTGGACCGGTTGAACAAGAGGATTTACACTGACTGGATGAATCAATTTCTTTGTAAAAAACTTGGGCATATTAACTATCCTTTTTTAACTAGTGGCGATGGCATTATATTAGTAATCATTTGATTTAAAAAGACTTTAATCCACTTCCCTGCGCAAAAAGTTATTTGAGCAAGTTATGGATTTTGGTCATAAATTAACAGTACATAAGGGGGCAATCGGCAAGTTAACTGGAACTTAAAAAAAACCTATGGATAATATCGTAGTTCGATTTTATTGTGTTCTGGATCCAAAATATAAAGTGAAATGCCTTGTCCATGTGCCCCCCAACGTGCCACGGGACCTTCCTCAATCGCGATACCATGAGATTTGATTCTTTGATACCGCTTGTCCCATTCATGTTTATCAAAGGAAAGACAAAAATGATTTAAATGATTTGCATGCTCATCCTGCTCAGAGATAGTCACTTCTTTGGGGAAAAGATCAATAATCGTATCTGCGTTAATACGGACTGATGGAAAAGAGATTTTGCCCGCACGAAACTCCTCTACTCGCTCTGGATGTAATCCTAAAATCTCCTCGTAAAAGACGAGCATTGTGTCAATATTTCTTACATTAAGCACAAAATGGTCCATTTCAACTTGAGACATAGTTCCCTCAATATTTAAGAATTATTTCTTTCTATTATAGAGTCTAGTTAATTTTTTTATTAATGAGGTTGTTGAGGCTGGATATTGGCGAGAAATTAATGAGCTCGCCATACTTTAAAACTGAGAACCACTACGGGGTGTTTTTTTGTTGCGGTTGTAATGCGGACATCAGATTTTCCTGATAAGCACTAATAAGACTTGATAAACGTTGCTTTTCTTCGTGCGCACTCTTGGGTGATATAGAACCTTCTCTCAATTGGCGCTCTACCAACTCACTTTGCGCATTTAAATTTTGAATGACTTTATGTAAATCTTGAGCGGTAATATCAGGATATTGTTGTTTAAAAAACATTTTAGCCTCTTATTTTGGCAGAATGTTCACATGGTACCTTCTGCCCTTTCCAAGATCAATTGATATTTAACAAAGTGAGTTTCAAAATCCCTCATCCGTCCTAACCAGCCCCACTAAAAGACAAGGAAAACCGGTAGATGTGGCTTATTCCTTTCTCCGTAGTCAATGCATCAGCTGTATGAATTCGATAGATCCGAAGGAGTATAATTTTTAGAAAGTGCTTCTTGCAGTTGCTTTTTGTAATGATGCGTAGGAGTCTCTCCGGTTGATGTTGTGGCACTAATTTTAGGCCGGCAAATTGCGAGTTCTTCATGGAGCATTATTTTTTTATCCTGCATGTTTTTTCGATCGATAATCGCGGTTTTTGAATTAAGTACTCGTTTGGCTTCATCCTCATCTTCCGGCAAAATAACGGGAAATTGACTCACAGCATCCAGATAATTCTTAAGTGCTTTAGGTGGTTGTCCGTGATTCATGAACTCATCAGCGATTAAAGCATATGCCCAAAAATCTCTGAGACTAAAATTGAGTTGATGTTTATTTTCTTGGAGTAGTTCATCCACCTTTGCAAAATCACCGTGGCGTGCGTATGCAAGCATGCGTTCAGGAACTGATAATGCTTGGGATATTTTAAATAAATCGTCAGCATCAATCATGACATCATGCACAACAGGATCTAAACCAAGTTTCAGTGCACAAGCATTAACGGCCCTGATGTTTGCCGGTGAAAAATACGCATGGGTAAAATTATAAAAATCATTTTTGACTTCCTTTCCAGCATGAAATGCATCAAACAATTCGTTCGTGTACTTTCCCGTATCATGCTTAATCGCGCTTCCTATTTTAAATTGCCAATCACCCGATTCGTCTTGATAAAATAGAATGTTTTCATACCCCATGGCATCCAGGATGATATTGGTTTTTTGATAAAAATCGCGATAGTGATTGATAAATTCTATCATGATCTCTCTGAGCTTGGGATCACTATCTAAGCGTTGCAAAATGGCACCGATTCGTGGATCCATGATCGCATATTCTTTAAGGTCTATAGGGGATTGAGAACCTTCCTTATGAATCAGTACTTTATTAAATTGATGAAACAATCCCTTATTGTGTTCCATTAAGTAAGGGTCGAGCTCTGCAGGCTCTATTTTAAAATCAAACTTTATTTTGGATTTGAAGCATTTTTCGTAGGGAACTATCGATAAAGCTGCGTCTCGAGGCTCTTTACCAGGAAGTTTCACTTGCCGGGTAGTATGTTGCTCACGAATGCATCGTTGCTTCCCATCTTTATCAAAGCTATCGTATAAAACAGCATATTTTTTCTCTAATTCTTCAAGCTCCTCAGGATTGGGTTTTTGTTTCATTAACTTAATCACAAAAGGAGCGTCTGGAAAACGATAAAGCACATGAGTTCCCCCCTCGGCAATACGCGCGGCTTGACTTAAATCAATCGCACCCGATTGGGTTTTTGGTGTGGAATCAATAAATTTGACTACTTCGTTTTCTTCAGTTACGGGTATTTCAATCGATTCTTGCATCTTCATTCTTATTTAATTTTGGGTAAGCTCTATTATATTTTGATTAAAATATGAGTTTTGCGCATTGTTCAATAAATTTACACATTATTTGCAGTTGATGCCTTTTTTCCCCATCAACCACAGCGTAGCGAGGGATCTCCTTGCGGCGGTATCGGATTGATGGGAGATCGCTCGCATCGCCTGGAACAGAACGCTTTAAAGCTTAATGCTTAATACGTCCGTTGGATTTTCCATATATTGCCCTTCACAAATAACCTTTGCTCCGAGTTTTATGTACATATTATTTAGTTTAGGATTTAAAGTATCCAGGTAAATTAAATCAGCACCGGATTCAATAGCCAAAGCTTTTGCCTGATTTAAAAGTTGTCGCGCAAAACCTAAACCTCTGAATTTCTCTTCGACAAAAATATAATCAAAATAAATGGCTTTTAAACCGGTATCCTCGGAAATTTTGTCATCCCCTACATCATCTTGAAATGGAAATAATCTTTTTTCAAATAAACCAAACATGGCAACAGGGAGTCCATTAAACGTTGCAACATAAATCTGCTCCTGTTTTTTATGAATATCTCGTTGATAAAATTTCTTATCACTTTGATGCAAATATCCCCATGCTTTCTTGGCCCATGATGCCGTAAGCTTTATGTGAGCCTCTTTATCTTCCTTGAATTGGGATAGTTGTTTAAATTCAAGCGTGTGTGTTTTCCCTGCTGCGGTAAAAAATATCATTTTAACTCCTTTAAACTTATTAAATTTTTATTTTGTTAGGGGTAGTATGCAATTCGCTCATCGAGACAAGATGGCGTAGTTTAAGCACCGAAACGCCACGTACAATCCACACGTCATCTAGAACGTGACAAGGAGTGGCTTATGCGTATTGGCGTGCAAAATTACACTGCAAGATAGTACGATTTGTAAACAGACCCTATTTTTTCAAAGTATTGTCAGGTGCATTTGCGGACCAATGACTCAAATGTTGTTGAGTCCAATCAAAAAGTTTTTGCCCCACAGCCATTCCGACTGCAACTCGTGCTGTTCCCCAACCAATTCTGAATTTTTGTTGAAAAAAACTCAACTGGCTTAAAGGTGGTTTCTCTAGTTTTTTTGATTCATCCCATAACTGCGTGAACACTTCCTTTGCTGGAGGTGATTTGCGGGTCGGTGGGGTGGCATATTGCCTGTTGCGAACGTAATTAAATGGACTTGATGCAATAGTAGCCAACCCCGCAGCACAGGCATTACCAAGAAATTCACGATAAGCTTGCTTTGTGCCAGGTTCTTGATTCTCTGTTGTTGTGGCATTACTTCTCATCAAACTTCGTACCATTTCATACGTACTGCCAAAAACCATATCGCGCGTCACGGTCGCCGTGGTTCCTTTTATAAAAGCTTTATAGCCCCCTTGCGCCCACATCTCTCGCATACTGGAGCGAAAAGAGGCGTCCTCTTTTCCCCATGTATGATATTTAATCGCAGAAATACTATTGGTTAACACCCCACCAATACTTCCAGCAGCCATACCGACATAAAACTGGGAGACTGCTTGACTAAAGCCTAAATGATGATGAAGGTAGGGGAACAGATAAGAATTCAGTTCGCCTTGAGCAATATAGTAAATACCGCCAAGAAATGTCCGTTGTACCAATGCTTGCGAGAATCCTTGATACGGAGATTTAAAGTGCTCAACGGAAAGAAAAGGGCGATTGTGTTTCACCGATAAATATAAAGCGCGATCCCATGGATTAAAAACTCCAGAGGTGAATACCCCAACAATTAGTCCACTAGCAACATCAATAGGAAACTTTTGTTTATAATTTAGCTTGGGATCACGCTCATTGGTTTGTTCTTTCACACTTTTACCTATCATATCGAATACCCCATAATTGAATGATCCCAAACATTATTGCCCCTCATCATGTGACTTGGTTTGACATTTTAAGAGTACGACTTATTCAAAATAGAAGTGATTCTATGAGAACAACTGCTCTAATGCATTGAAATTTTAAAGAATTTCTTGCTGAAGAAAAAAAAACGACAGGTCATAGCCTCTATTGAGGTGGGTAGTGAATGATATCATGGATGCGCGATAGTTCATTGGTTGGATTCCGGTAGCCATGCGATTGATTGGCATTAAAACGAAGACCCTCTCCTTTGGAAAGTGTTTTCCAGCATCCGCCTAACAAAATCTCAATAGTTCCATCCACAACAAGGACATGCTCAATAACTCCATGTTTATGAGGAGGTGAAAGATGTTCACATCCGGGCAATAACTCAATCACAAACAATTCAAAATGCAGCTGCTCATCAAAAGGAAACAAGGGAAGTACTCGTATTTTTTGGTCATCTGGATGCAAAATTTCGGCATCCCCAGTTCTATAAACTGGATTGACTGAATGATTGAGGCTGTCTTCTATAAACGAGGAAAAGGAGGTTTGAAACCCACTCGCAATTTTCCATAAGGTAGAAATGGTTGGGCTTGATTCTTCTCGCTCAATTTGCCCCAGCATCGCTTTAGAAACACCGGTTTCAATCGCCGTTTTATCTAAACTCCAACCTCGCTCTTGTCTTAATGATTTTAATGTTTTTGCAATACGTTTTGAAATTACTTGCATTATGTCCCTTATTAAAAAAGCTTGTGCGTTTTAACGCACGAGTATATACTGTATTATTATGCGTTATAACGCACGAATTGTGAAGTAGATTGAGGAGAACTGTATGGTTGAACAACCTTTTAAAAACAAACTGGTTGCTGTGCTTAATAAACGTATTGAGCCAGGAAAAGTGATGAATGCACTTGCTCATATGTGTATTGGTTTAGGTGCAGTGATTGGTGAAAAAGAACTGCGTTTAACCGATTATCGAGATGCTGATGGAGGATCTCACCCGTATATTTCAGAAATACCTTTTATCATTCTTAGTGAGAACTCCAATAAAATTAGAACATTACGCCAGAATGCTTTAGCAAAAAATGTTCTTTTTAATGATTTTACCGATACCATGACTGTTGGCACCTATCAGGAGCAAATTGAAAGAACAGCACAGGTTAAAGAGAACGATCTGATTTACTACGGCATTGTTTTGTTTGGCGATTGGGACGTGGTAACCGAACTCACTAGAAAGTGTTCTTTGTGGCGATGACCGGTTGGTAATTATGATGAATCAAGAGAAAAACTTAAGTAAAAGCGCGCAAATCATACACGATTTTTTATATCAAAAGGGGGTATCGTGTGAGGTTAAGGAACTTGACTCGAGCACACGCACTGCAAAAGATGCCGCGGATACTTTAGGATGTGGTGTTGCACAAATTGTGAAGTCACTCTTGTTTCGTACTGAGCAAACCCACAAACCGGTATTGGTATTAGCAAGTGGTGTTAATCAGGTGAATGAACGCCTCGTTGGGAGTCTCATCAATGAACCTATTAGGAAAGCTGATGCAGATTTTACACGAGAGATCACTGGTTTTGCGATTGGTGGAGTCCCGCCCGTTGGACATAAACAGGTGATTAATACTGTTCTTATCGATGAAGATTTGTTACACCATCAGGTCCTCTGGGCAGCAGCAGGAACGCCCAATGCTGTGTTTTCATTAGCTCCTGACGAACTGAAACAGTTAACCAATGGGATAGTAGTTAAGGTTAGAGAATAATTCATGCAAAAAATATTTTGGGATAATCCCTATCAACGCCAATTAATGACTAAAGTGGTGTCAGTCAATGAAAATCGACTACTTTTTGCAGAAACTATAGGTTTTTCGTTTTCTGGTGGACAGGAAAGTGATAAGGTTCGCGTAAATGGTTTGATCGTCACTCATTCTGAAATAGAAGATGACTTGCTTTATTATACATTACCTTCGGGGCATGGGCTTTCTGAAGGGGATGTTGTCCTTATGGAAATTGACTTTGTTCGTCGCTACAAATTGATGCGCCTTCATTTTGCCGCTGAATTAATCCTGGAACTGGTCCAAAGAATGCTTCCCGTTGAAAAAATAGGTGCTCATATTGCTGAGCATAAGGCGAGAATCGATTTTAACTGTAAGCACAATATCTCGGATATCTTTGACTCTCTTCTGCTTGAATACAATCAAATTATTGCAAAAGATATGCCTATACGCACTGGGTTTTCTGATGAGCAGAGTCAAAGACGTTATTGGGAAATCGAAGGATTTTCCAGGGTATCTTGTGGTGGAACACATGTAAAGTCAACCGCTGAAGTGGGTTATATTACGCTAAAAAGAGTAAATGTGGGTAAAGGTAAAGAGCGAATCGAAATTTATCTGATGCAATAAGTCAGCCTATATATAACCTTTATGAGGGTTAGCTTTGACTCTTTAGATTTCTTTGCATGCGTCATTCGTGACACAGTCTAAGCAATACCCATCCTAAGCTAGGCATTAATAATACATTAATATTATTCTGTTATAATACAATATGATTACTACAAAAGTGTTTTAAAGTAATTGGCTTGAGCGAAAACAAAGGAGTCATCATAAAATGAAGTTCTATAACAACCTAGAATCCTTTATTTTTGCCTATCAGACGGGTTCCTTCGCTAAAGCAGCGAAACAACTGAATATCACGCAAGCCGCAGTTTCAATTCACATAAAAAACCTAGAAATTTATCTTGGCGAAACCCTCTTTGAACGAAATGCCAAATGCATTTTACCCACTCAAGCGGCTAAAAAGCTTTTTTCATTAATTTCAGAACCTTTTGATAAAATTAGAGACGTGGCCGAAAATTTCTCAAAATACACCAATTTCATGAGTGGCGAAATCTATATAAGTTGTGTCAATGAGTTCGCCCAGAATTTAATAATGAAATCAATCGGGGTATGCCTTGAACATGAAATTAAATTAAGAATTAATTACATCCCTAGAGATTCAGAAATTATTAATGAATTACAAAATAATACAATCGATTTTGGTATTACATCGATCAAATACGACAATCCTAATTTTGAATTTGTTAAATTATTTGATGATGAGCTGGTACTTGTTGGCACTGAGCGATGGGAAAAATACATCGATATAACGACAGAATCTACGTTTCATGAAAGTCTTAAACACTTACGGTGGCTTAGTTATGGAAATGAGATACCTTTTATTCAAAGGTATTTTGAGCTTGCGCTAGATATAGCTCCTAATTTCATTGAACCCTCTCTTACGTTTACGGATCTCAATGGCTTAGTTCAGTCGGTTATCAATGGTTATGGGGTCGCGTGCCTACCTAGATCTTATTTATTGCCTCATTTGGAAAATAAATTAATCGTGCAGCTCTATTATCCAGAGCCTCCTCCTCGATACTCTTTATATTTGGTTTATAGAGCTAAAAGTTTATTGCATAAACGCATGAAATTTTTTAAGGATCTTGCTGCTAAATCAGCTCTTGATTAACTCAGTTTATTCACTTCGTACTCTTTTTTTCTACTTTTTTCTGGCCCTTTGTGGATTTAAGTGGCCTTAAGCGATTTTGTTCTTAGCAATACCCAATTATTATGACTTCAAACCTGAAAAGTGGGTTAGGACCAAAATCCCAAGTTATCTGCTGCTATTTCGCTTGTTCAGAATAGAGCAATGAATCATGATAGTTCGTTTGATCCCATATTTCATCTTCAGATAAGCATGTTTCTATAAACTCAATTACCGCACCGTGTTCCTCAATCATCGCGACTCTAAAATTTTTTATAGGAAAATAAGGCTCCAGAAGAACATGTTTTCCTTTTATCGCTTCATCGATACTCTCTACTTTATAGGCGATATGCGGTTGCGTTTGAATTAACGGATGTAGAGGGCAATTAGGACCAAATCGATGATATTGAATTCGGCCAGGTAATTCCCCACCGGAGGTATACGTATCCATAAGGGAGCTATAACGCTCACCCGGACGGGGTTCTGTTATCGGAATTCCAACATGATGATATTGATAATTCATAATCGACTACTCAATGCTTCAACTGAATTACATTGTACCGAATTATTGTTCTGATTTTAAGGACAAACGCGACTACCCGGTTTTCCAGAAATAAAATAAGAATAGGAATTATTTTATATCAAAAATTGACTGAGACCGTTTATGGATTTTGATTAAAGACCTTCCAAGAAATGCTGACCGGAATGCATTTTTGGTAATAATATGTTAAGATTTTACAATATATGATCACTGCTCATAGGGTTCATCTTTTTTTATGTTAACGAAACTATTTAACACCCAGTATAAAAAAGAGCCCATTTCTATGAGGGGCTCAATTAAAAAAATCACGTCGTCTCCCCTTGTAGTCCCACCCGAGCAGATACAGCAATTATTGCAAGCCCCAGAATGTGCCCAAGATAAAATTGGCGAGAAAAATTATAAAATTCTTCGCTTTTTAATAAGAACCAACGGGGAGCTTGTTTTTGCCCACGAGGGATATCCTGGTGGTCCTATCCCAGCCCATTGGCAGATGACCGGGGAGAAGTTGCCCTCAAAAGCATATTGTCTCACAGCAGGCAATGTTTTTTTTGATAAAAAAAATAATTTATTAGTACGCATCAACAATAAAAGTGGTGATTTTAGACCTCCATTTGATTCACTGCAATTGGTTTTCCCTAAGTTAATTCAGGCTCAAATTCCACTGGGTAATACACTGCGGATTCAAAAACTTGACAGCTCAGGCTGTCCAGAAGAACTTTTTCGAGTGAGCAAGAAGGAAATACTCACCCATTTTGGTGCTGCTGCGCCTACCCCTGTCGTAAGCAATAAACATCTCGATGAAGATCTAAAAAGACTAGAACGATTCTGCAAAGAAAAATTAGCACTGAATAAAAAGAATAAGCTTGGTATTGAGTACAATGAGTCTATAAAACGCTTTTATAATAAGGCTGTCCATATTCGTAAATCCAAGTTGCCGATTAAACAGATATCCCAACAGTTGAAAACACTGGCACATGAGGAGTTTCATCATCGGCACAGCACCAGACGTCTTATTGCAGATATCCTACTGATCATCAGTTGTTTTGGTGGTATAGGGCTGATCGTAGGGTTTGGTCGCATGGGATGGGGAACTTCATTTTTGTTTTGTGATGCAAAAACAGCCCGCGAAAAGGAGCTTATAGATCATTGGATCAATAAAATCGCTGAATCGAATAAACACGAGACGCAAGTATTTAATAGTTACTCGCTTGGATAATCGTTTTTTTTAGGTCCACCTGAATATTATCACACCCCATCCTTAGAAAAGAAAGTTTAGAATGACTGGCTCCAGAACAACTCAATCAACTTGAGTACTAAAAATATTTTTTACTCCTTGAATCTTTTTTTCCAAAGAACTCGAAATGGTTTGATGTTCTGAATGCAACGCAATTTGCCGTAAATCAAGTCGAGAAATAATTTTCATCATGGTCGTATTATTGATTTTTCTAGCTTTCCTCAACGTACGCAACTCCTGATGGGCTCCCTCTAAAGCCGCATAGCGTAATTGTCGTTCGAATGTTAAGGCTAATATACTTTCCAATTTTTCATTTTCAGTCCCATGGTTTGATACAATAAATTGATTGAACGAATCCATTAACTTGTTTGCAACCTCAATGCACAAAGCCCTCTCACGTTCATTGGCCTCTTCACATAGCCGATCCATTTTCATTTTGATCGCTTCAACGGCTGCTTTAGATAAGGCAAGCACCGCTTCATTTTCTTCATCTTGGTTATGTTTATGCAACAAGTTTTTCAACCCTGGAGTAATCAAAGGTAACAGCAAACTACTAATAACCAAAGAACACAATACAACACCAATCACAAGAATAATTAAAAGCTTACGCTCAGGAAAAGGCCCTCCATCGACCATATGCGGTAACGATAAAATCGCAGCCAAAGCAATTGCCCCACGAACGCCACCTAGTGAAAAAGTACTGATTATTTTTAAATTAGGAAAACGCCAGGAACTCTTATTACGTCTGGATATTAATCCTTCAAAAGGTAGGGTTAAATAAATCCATAGGGTGCGCAGAAGAATTAAGGTAATGGTAATAAGAACAACAATCATTGCGTATTCGGACAAACTATATCCAGTTGCTTTGAGGAATTTGATTGAATGGGGTAAATATAACCCCAAAAGGATAAAGATAATTCCATTTAAAGTAATATCAAGAACCTCCCAAACAAAATGACCTTCCAGACGCATTTTGGCCATGGTTCTATCTAAAAATCCAGCTCGATCTACTGTAAAACCTGCAGCAACAGTAGCCAATATCCCTGAAAAACCTAATTTTTCAGCAACGAGATATACGGTAAAAGGCAACAACAGCAATAATAAATTTTCAGTAGTGGTTTCATGAACGTTATGTTTGGTTAACTTGCCCAATAGCGAAATAAAAATATAAGTAAGAATTACCCCAACCCCAATCCCGCCAAGACTAATGAATAAGAGGCTCCAGATTGCTCCCGTCAGCGAAAACACTCCTGTTAACATCGCAGCAACCGCCAATTTAAAGGAAACTAAGCCCGAAGCATCATTTAACAATGCCTCGCCTTGTAAAATATGCATGATGCGATCAGGTATGCGCGCTCCAGCGGTCATTGACCGAAGTGATACCGCATCGGTCGGTGAAAGTGCTGCCGCTAATGCAAATGCAGCAGGCAAAGGAATGAGCGGAATTAACCAATGCACCAGATAACCAATACCAGCCACTGTAAAAAAAACCAAACCAATCGACAACATAATGATAGGCCGGGTGTAGAGCAGAAACTCACGTTTTGGAAAATGCCAGCTGTCATTGAATAATAAAGGAGGAACAAATAACAACATAAAAAGTTCTGGATTAAATCCCACATCAAAGAAAGCGGGAAATAAATCTGCCAGAAGTGTCCCTATGGCAATTTGTATTAATGGTGTTGGCAGGAAGGAAACAAAGCGTGTAATCACCCCAGAAATCACCATTAAAAAAAGAAGAATTAAACAAATGACCACGCCTTCCATTGTTTTTATTACTCCTAAGATTTATTGAGATTGATCAATTAATGCCTATTTCCCTGCTTGACCTTACCTTAAAACTCAAATCAAATTGATGCATAAGCACTAGCCCTCATTGAGCACTTATTTCTGTTGATTGTAATTCACTTCTATGGACGCGAATAGAGCTAATTAAGTGACGAAAAACGTTTTTCATACTCATCAAGCTCCTTGTAACAAATTTTAATTATAATAAATACACACAGAGAGTATTTTTTTTATCTGAATGTATGCCTGATAATTATAGTTTGAGTGAAATTAGCTCTATTGAAGATGCTACTGCTGCGTGGCAATCTTTTTTTGGCCGTTTTTCTCGCCGGAAATTCCACCAGGTGTTGATGTCACTTTTGATCCAACATTACGTGTGTTTGGTCCTAGAGAAAATAAAAATGCCAAATACAAAAATTTTGGCCAAAGTATATCCATTGATGAAAGCTCAGAAAGGCAATTAATTCCTATACTTGTCAATATACAGCTTCTTTCTAAATTTGGTGAGAAGAATACTAAAAAAGTTCAAGGAGAACTTAACAAAATCTCTGCGGGATTCAAGAAAAATAATCAGCACCCTTCCTTTTCAAAAGTCACAACTGAATGCATCAATTGCCCCTTTTGCGTCAATGACCGAAAAATTAGATTTCCTTGAAGCATGTTATGAAAAAATCGTTGATTCCACAGAATATACTCAACGACGGGCAACAATAGGCAAGGCATTGAGTTATTTTAAAAAACCATTATCGACCACCCAACGAAAACACGTGATTTTATTAAAAGAAAAACTCGATGAACTCGTTACTGAGTACAAGTACCGTTTAAACAACGAGGAAGAGCCTAAAGAACTGCAATGGTATATGAAAAATAGGGGCTCGAATCTGGCTCTTTGTCATACGGAACGATTTTATATGCATCTGGACTCAACCGTTCCTGCATTTAAAAAATAAGAACCCAAATTCTAGGCATCAAAAAAACTTAAAACAGAATCTTGTGCTGCCATCGTATCGTCAAAACCGAGTTTTATTAACTCTCGGGCGAATTTTTTTTCAAACAATAGAAAACTGAGTAAATCACCGGAATGACGTTTTGCACCAAGAAAATTCAGCAAGATCCGTAATAACATGGGTATATTGTTATAATGAGACTGAGCCACTGCTGCTATATCCACACTGGGGCGTAAATGTAAGGTTTGAATAGGCCGCCAAGGAGCATGCTCTTTTTTCTCAGGAGGTAACATATGCGCCATAGAATTCATGTGGCTCACCATCTCAAGATCACGCTCGAGGTTATCTAAAAATAATCCATTGACCATGCTCCCCAAAACACGTGTGAAATCAATATCGCTGCCCTGTAATTTTTCTGGATTGTGTAACGCAGGTAGTTTCCGAGTGCCGATAATTAAAATTTTATCGACTTGGCAACGGATAGCGCCACGTAAGGGAGCTGCTAATCCCACATGGCCATCTCCGTAATGAAATCCATCTATTTTTGCAGGAGGGAAAAACAAGGGTAATGAGGTGGACGCCAGGAAATACTCCATTTGCAGATTCACTCTTTGACTACTATGAAGCGGATCATTCCAATCCTCAAAATCCTCTGCGTGATGCTGATAAAACGAGATGGTTCTTTGCGTTTCATAACAGCTGCTGATGATCTCCATCATGTCTAAGTGCTTATTCTTAATGGCACGCTCCAAACTCTCAAAATGAATAATGTTCTTAATAAAATCCTGTAAAGGCGATGTATCAAGGATATGGCCTAATAGACGTTGCTTCATCAGCATACTGCTCATATTGCGTATAGCCGCTTTGCTTAGTGCATAATTACTGGACTTAAAAATATGCTCACAGGTAATATCACGCCATAATTCCTCTAAGGTGTTCGCACCAGCAGAAAAATCAAGCACATTCCCACCTAATACCCCTGCATTAATACTGCCAACACTGGCCCCAGTGAGCATATTGAAAGGAATTTTCTTTGAGCCAAGAATGGTGCAGATCGCCTTGATCACCCCAGCCTGATAAGCTCCACGGGCTCCACCACCCGCTAAATAAAGCGCTATTTTGGTCATTGCTGCTTTTCTTAGAAAGAGAAGTAAAAAATATAGCTTTGTTATCCGCTAGTGGCAAGTACATCAGCCCGTATGGCGCTGACGCGAATATAGGGCTGCTCACCTTAACACGAATTGACCATAAAATAAATCATTTGATTGACATTTGAACTAAAAAGGAATACCATGAAATAGGTTAATTTTTTGTACTCATCATGCAAGAACCTTTAGAAATCAAACATCCTTTTCTCAGACGCGTTAAAGAAAGTGATTATCAACGAGTTTGGGAAATATGGATGCAAGATCATATTATCCAATGGATGTCATTTACCAAAAAAGATTTGCAATCCTTTAAAGCAACCTTTGACCGTCTTAATCAACAAAGTGATGTCTATGTCATGGTCGATTTAATCGATGACAAAGAAACTATTGTTGGTGTCCGTCGGATTAAATATCTCTCAGGGCCTTATGAACATGTTGCGGAATTTTGTTCCATGGGAGTTGATAGCCAGTACCTCAATAAAGGCTATGGCAAAATTTTTTGGAAAGAATTTGAAGAAATTGTAAAACAAAACCCCAAGGTTAAATGCATCCGATTCACACAAAGTGGCGGCAACAACAAAGCGTTCCACCTCTCTGATTCTATAGGTTATAAAACAGAAGCCGTATTTCCAGATTGGTTACAGCGGTCTGGAGAGGATGAAAAAAGTCATTATTATCTTATTGAGCGCTTTAGTTATAAGATCATTGATGAAGCATTACTTGAACAATCAAAATCTTTTGCATCAAAAAAATATGAACCCAAACTGCCGCCTCTGTTGGATGAAACATCAAGTCATTTAACCGTGCAACGTGTAAACAACAAAATTCAAGTCTTACACGATAAGACCCTAATCCTTGATTTTGATTATTATCCTGATGACAGCGTGATTCAACATATTGCCTTTCTCGAAGATCTTAAGATTTATCAAAATGATAAAAAACTCTGTTGTGCTGCATTAAGATTGGCTTTAAATGCTCTATTGACAGAAAACCGGGTAAAAAAACTTGAACTGTTCACCCATGACGACAAAGCCATAGACCTATGCGCAGAATTAGGTTTTTGGATTCGTGGTGAACGGCCTGCTTCTTACTGCCAGGAAAGTCAGTATTTAAATGAATTGGGTGTTGAGTACAGTTTTTTTGATATCCAAGATGCGCACTCCTTGTTTAACAGCTTCAAACACAATGAAGGCATAACGGCAAAATTAAATGAGTTGCAGCAGATCATTAATTTCCTTGAAGACAAGGGAGTTTGTGATTCATTGGGTAAAAATTATCTGGCAAATATAGTCTACCAGATTGTTCGTGATGAGCTTTTAGAACAAAAATTATATGTATCTTTAGAGGACAAACCCTGGGAAAAAGTCTTAACCCAATGTCCTGAAGTATTTGCCCAAACAGCAAAACAATTACAGTCTGCTTTAATTCATTTACGCCACCCCCAAAAGGAAGAAGCTAAACCCAGCCAAATAGGAATATTCAGCGGATTTAAGCCTCCCTCTTCCCAACAGGCCACTGATACTACAACATTGAGCACCAACCCAATGGATAAGCTGTAAACAGATTATTCCGAACTCGTGATCAATCTCCTGAAGTTGGCATACACGATGTTTTGAAAACAGGTGCCGCAATGAAGAGCGTCTTCCTCGTAAACTTGCTAGGGTGACGGAATTCGTAACTCCTCAAGATGATGGGGTGATCATTTAGTTAAGAAAAAAATTTTGCGATTTATTAATAAGTTATACGATCCAATGAATGCAATGTGACTTGGAAGTATTGACAGAATCATCAACTTAGCTGTATATTAATAATACAAATATTTTATACAGAATTTTTATGTCCCTTTCTACTGTACACCACAAGTTAAATAAAGAAGCAGGTTTCGCACAAGCCTTTGCTTGCTTTTTTTATTTTAGCTTTTTTAGCCCGCAGCTGGGTGGTCGGTAGAATTAACTAACACTCCAACCCCCAGCTTAGTCTGGGGGTTTTGGTACCCAAATTCCCAGACAAGAAAAGCATGGGAGTTGGATAGAACCCAAAGAGGAGTGTCCATCATGCACCATCAATCGCGAACACATCGTTCCCAGGCTCTACCCAAATTACTTACTGTCTGTAGGAGGGGATGATGAGCTATTCCATCTTAAAGAAACTACCTCCTGTAGACGAAATTATTCAAGAAATTCCTTTATCTCCTGCGGCCCATCTGCAAATTGCTCGTGACCGAGAAGAGGTTAAAGCCATTTTAGAAGGTCGTGATCATCGTCTTTTAATGATAGTCGGACCTTGTTCTGCCTGGCCGAAAAAAGCAGTGCTGGAATATGCTCGTCGTTTAGTGCAATTAAACAAGAAAGTGAAAAGCGAATTAAAACTCATTATGCGCGTTTATATTCAAAAACCGCGAACAACTAAGGGGTGGACCGGTCCGGTAAACCAACCGGATTTATTCTCTGCTCCAGATATTGCCTCTGGAATAAAATACACCCGAGATATGATGGTTAAGGTCATTGAAATGGGATTGCCTATTGCTGATGAAGCGTTGTTTACCCATAATGCTAAAGGATTTCTGGAGCTTCTGTCTTGGGTTGCAATTGGAGCCCGCAGTTCTGAAGATCAGGAACATCGAATTTTTGCTTCCTCTTTAGACTGTGCAGTAGGATTAAAAAACCCCACTCACGGTTCATTGGCTATCGGCGTAAACAGTATTGTTGCCTCCCAACATGATCATGTCGCGGTATTCGATGGCTACGAAGTACAAACCCATGGAAACCCGCACGCGCATATGGTTTTACGCGGCTCCAATCATGCCCCTAATTATTCCATTGCCCATCTTAAAGAAGTAAAACATCATATGGACATGCATCAGATCATCAACCCATCGATTATTGTTGATGTCAGCCATGATAATTGCTTGGTAGACGGCAAAAAAAATCACCAATTACAACCTTCTATTGCTCTAAACGTTTTAGAAAGCATTCAAAGCCACCCGGATTTAAAAAAGTTGGTTAAAGGCTTCATGGTGGAAAGTTTTATCAAAGAAGGGAATCAAAAAGTTGATGCGATGAATCCAGATGACCTTGATCTAAGCGGGCTATCGATTACGGATCCATGCCTCAGTTGGGAACAGACCGAAACGTTTTTACTGGAACTTGCGAAGATGCGATCTTTAGAAAGCAAGGAGTTGGCCATGGAGGTGCAGGTATGAATACTTTATTTGGTATTTCAGGAGATGCAGGTTCGTTTTCTGAAGAAGCGGCCTTAGTGTATGCAAAGCAAAAAAGGTTGGCTCCAACTCTTGTTCACTTACTGGATATGGAAGGTGTTCTGCATGCCATCGAAAATGAACGTATCGATCTAGGTATAGTGCCTGTCGTCAATCTCATAGGTGGCCTAGTCACGCCAGCATTCCAAGCCATGGGAAGACATTTATTTACTCCTATTGACGAACTATGGCATGAAATCAATCAATGCCTCCTCGTACGACCCGGCATTCAATGCCATCAAATTAGCCACATCGTGTCCCATCCTCAAGGATTTGCCCAATGCCGTCAGTTCCTCCAAAAACAATTCAAAAACACAGAACACATAGAATGGATTGACACAGCAAAAGCAGCCAAGGACTTAGCGGAGGGAAGATTGCCGCCTCATTCAGCAATCATTGCCTCAGCACGTTGCGCAGAACTGTATGGTTTAGAAATAAAAGCGGCAAAAATCCAAGACAGCCATCCCAATCGAACCGCTTTTATCTTGGTAAAAAACGCACGACTTCTCAAGTAAGGAGGATATCATGCCGACACTCGAAGAATTGAGAAAACAAATTGAACAGGCTGATGCTTGCATCATCGAAATATTGGCGAAGCGTCAAGAACTCTCGAAACAAATCGGTGCTCTAAAATCGCAAGAAGGGAAAAAAGTACTGGACCGTTCGCGTGAAAAACAATTGTTTGAGTATTATGAACATTTATCCAAGCAGTACCACTTGCAAGAAGAATTTATTAATCGATTATTCAAAATCATCATATCCAACTCGAGAAAGGTGCAAAAATAATGAATCATTTTATAAAAAAGAGTTTACCTGAAGATTCTGCAACCGTTGCGATTAATTCATTAGCCCAGCAAAAAATAAAGGAAGGGATTAAAATTTATAACCTCAGCGCCGGTGAGCCCAAACTTCCCCCCCATCCCTCAATTGTTACAGCGACTACATACGCCCTGGAACAAGGAGAAACCCTTTATCCTCCAGTAGCAGGAGTTCCAGAACTACGGGCCTTGGCCAGTTCCTGGATGAATACAACCTATAGCTGTTCGTTTAAAAAAGAAAACTGCCTAGTCGTCAATGGTGGAAAATTTGGAATCTATTTGCTGATGCAATTATTAATTCAACAAGGTGATGAGGTCATTATCCCCGCCCCCTATTGGGTCTCTTACCCAGCTATGACTCAATTAACTGGCGGGAAACCTGTCATCGTTGACACCCTAGAAGCAGAGGGATGGAAGTTGACCCCCCAGTCACTTAGAAAAGCATGTTCGCCGCAAAGCAAGCTTCTTATTCTCAATAACGCCACAAATCCAACCGGGGCATTATATACCGAAGAGGAGCTTATTGAACTGCTGCGCGTTGCGCAGGAACAGGATCTACTTGTTCTAGCGGATGAAGTGTACAGCGCCCTCACCTATGATGAGCACTCCTATATCTCGTGTGGCTCTTTTCCCCAATATCAAGATCGGGTTATTGTGATTCAAAGTTGCTCAAAAAATTTTGCCATGACGGGTTGGCGAATTGGTTTTGTTTTCGCATCCCAATCGATGATTCACCCCTTAACTGCCCTGGTTAGTCAAAGCACTAGCGGCGTAACCACTTTAAGTCAATGGGCAGCCATTGCGGCCTTAACCGAAATAAATGGTGTCAATCAATGGGTACAACAAGGTATGCAAAAAAGAAGAGATACACTTGTTAAGGCTTTAAATGATGCTTTTGGCCTAACCTTAAATTCCCCAGCTTCGTCGCTCTATCTGTTCCTGTCTTTAAAAAGCCTGGGTATTAACAGGCAAAGTTCGGAGGAATTTTGTAAACAAGCTTTGGAAGAAGCTCATGTTGCCTTAGTTCCAGGAATTGCGTTTGGCAAAGAAGGTTATGTGCGGATGTCTTTTGGAGCCAACGAAGACGATTTAAAAGCAGGAGTTGATGCATTAGCTCGATGGCTGTATTCCAAGTAAAAGCGATACCGCCGACTCAATTCCTTTAAAAAACAACTCACAAACAAACGTCCCTGATGCTCCCCCTCGGCGCGAGAAAGACTCTTAATCGACCAATAATTAAAATTTTAAGCCTATATGATCACTGGATTTACATCAAAGGCAATCAATGTGTATAATTAATGCCCATTCATAAAAAAGGTGCTTTCATGGTAAAGATTGTTGTCCAAAAAGATAACCATGAACTCGTTTTGCTGGATACAGAACACATCAGGTTAAGTGATGCATCCAAATATTATAAAAAACTTTCATCCTTCGACAAAATAGATGAAGCGTTGGAAGTCATGTCGAGTTTTGATATGGGCGACAAAGACAATTGGCGAGTCGCAATACTGTTTAAGAGTCTAAAGAAGATACAAGAAGATTCCAAAGAATCAGAAATCAGCTCTCTCTTACAACAATGCAAGAATTTTTCATTAATGCATATACCTAATTCGAAACAGCTTGTAAGCATGAAGAAATTACGCTGTTATCGAGTAGGAGCAGATGCTGGAGCAGGATTTAAAGACGGTGATTTAGATATTCTGGGGACTGAAGGACTTTTACACTGTACCGGTGTTTTGGTCGCCACAACAGATGCAAAGGGTACCCCCTGTTATTATGTCGCACATATATTTGGTGATCGAACAACAACGAGTGCCGTTCAAGAGGAATTGGATCGAATTCTTTCTGACCTACAAGCGCTTACCGACAGAAAACTCCGCTGGTCGGATTTAGAAGATCAAGTGACCTTAGTAGGACCTGGAAGCGAATATGAAGAGCCAAGCCTGTGTTATAAACAAACATTTAAATTATTAATGCAAGCAAAAGCAAATCCTACACCTTTATTTGGTGATAGCGTTGCTTTCAACATCACAGGAGAAGGCGAATTAATCCTATTAGATCCTGAGGCACAATTAAACGAGGGGACTCAATCCCAACTGCCGAGAGTAGGGCATGGTATCTATTCTCCTGTTGATAATAGAGACGGTGATGAATCAATAACCACGATTGAACAACAAATTGCCGATGCAATTTCAGCGGATAATTTTCAATACACCAATCATTTTGTTGTGAGCAAATTATAGAATTTTTTCAGATCGCGCCTACGCAGGGATGACGGGATGCCCCACAAGCGCCCAATTGTTACGTACCGACTTAATCCCTTGAGTTTTATTCAGCTTTGAAATGCAAAAGTTCCCTTTTAAATTGTAAAAAAATCGCAATAAATTGCAGGGCAATTGCTGCTGCCATTTATAATTGAGTTATATTATCACAAGTTGATTTTTTTTCTTTTTATATAAAGATTATTGTGGAGCCCCATTATGTCGACGTCCGAACAAGAAATGAGAAGCAGATTATTAGCCGAAAAAGCTGAAGAAGAGCAAGAAAAGAAGAAACATCAGCTGCAGGAATTAGAACTTGAAGAGCAAAATAGAAAAAAATCGCTAATCAAACCGGAACAAATGAATAAGGATTGGCCCAAGATAGTTGAAGAGTTCAAAAAACAATATGGGAAAGAGCCTGACAAAAATGGTGCGCTGGTTTTTGATTCACCCGAAGAAGTGACCAAATTTTTCCTCGCGCAAGCCACTGCGACACCCCCCCGAGAATTTCATGGTGTCCAACTAGGTCAGGATGGCAAGCCCATAGATAACCACGTATATTCCTGTGGCAGTGGCCATCTTTTTGAGGGCAGCTTAAAGGAAATTCAAACTCAGATAAAAAAAGCCTTAGAGCATGATCCTGAAAATCAAAAACTTAAAAATGGACAAGCATATATTGAAAATTTAATAAATCCCCAGAAAACTATTGAGATGCGCCGCAACATCAGTGACTTGAGAGATTCGAAAGAAGAAACCTTATCCGAGTCACACAGAAGTTCCATGAGCAGCACTCTTTAATCCCCACCCGTAGCCTGTAGAGGCTACTTTTCCTCTACAGGTTCCCGCTTATTGCTTTATTTTATAGTTTTTTTACATAGCCCTATCCATTTTAGCTGGAGTGTACCCTTTTTCATAAAAAGGGCTTAACTCGAGCTCAGTGCATTGAAGTGATTTAAGACAACCCCTATAATTTCATTTAATTAAAAATCACAGGATAGAGCATGAAAATAGATGAAACCTCTCAATCAGTTGAAGCCTTAACCAATGAAGACTATTCCAAAGCCATGAACTTTATTGGGCAAAATTTATTGTCCTCTTTAGTACAATCCGTAGAAAAATTACCGCCACATTTTCGTAATAGTAATGTAATATCCCAGGCGCTCTCTGCATTTTTAGCGAATATTATCTACAAACAATCGCCAGACAATTCTGAGTCCCGCCAAAAAATGCTTGAGGCAATGACCAGCCTGGTGCAAATGCAGCTGAACAACGTCCCAAATCCATCAAAATAAAAATTGGAATGATTCCGTATTAACTCATACGGAATCAAAAATAAGCCGCATTAAATTCAGCTTCACTCATAAACAATCTTTTTTCCTTGAAGTTGCCTTTATGAATGTTTTTTTCACGGTATTTGTTAAAAAATTCCGTTGGCTTGTAAATTATTTTGGGTGGTTGGTACGTATTATTTGCCCGATATTCATTATAATTCGGGTTTATTTTACGAAGACTATCATCTAATAATTGAATCGAAGAGTCTAAATTGGCTATTGGCGTCGATAAAATAAAAAAGAGCCGATTACCCGATCGGCAATCAAGATAAACCGCAAAATCATGAATAGGTTGATTGAGTGCCTGAGCAAGACATTCCACTACCTGTTTTATTTCAGAAACCAGGATTTTTTCAGAAATTAGGGAAATTTGTTCCTTTGCACGCGCAAAAAATTTGAAGGTAAGTGGTTTCACAGAGGTGATTTCAATAATATCTTCCATTTCATAATTGATTAAGCCGGCAAGGGTTGTGACATAAATAAGATAACGCCCCCCCTCTTTTAGCTCATGCAATTGCAAAAACTCGAAATCGTCTCGATTCTGTTTCAATTGATAAAAGACATCAAAGGGATTAAAAACAAGGCCGGGCCAATCACTATGTAAGGTATGCCCAAAAAAACCTTCTGCGGCTGAATAATGCTCCAAAAATAGCAGCTTTTTCTCTGTGCTGACATCACCTATCCAACTTTTTTTAAGGTAATCGATTTGCGAAAGAGATAAAAAATTTCCTCCATAGACACATACAGATAAATTTGTCCATAACTGCTGCAGATGGCTCACATTAAAATAGGATAATGCTTTGGCAGTAACTAATTGGATAATCGCAGGAAAACCTAAAATCATGCGAATATCTTGATCTTTAATTTCCTCAAAAATACGTGTCATCCGTACTTGTGCATCTGGAATAGCCAATGTTTTTGTTGATGGATAGAGCAAGTCCTTATAAAGCCAATGCCGATTTGAATTCATATACCCCGATATGAAGCCTACAGGCAGAGCCGTAGGAGAATTATAAACATAGGGTTGTGCACTCAAATACAGCGCCTTGCCATCAAATAACTCCTTAGGATTATTTAATTCATTGGAAAACCCCGCATATAAACTAAAACCAATGCGTACCAGGTTGTTGATTAAACTGGGGGTTATTGGAATGTATTTGGGACCACCAGTAGTTCCTGAAGTTAAAGAAATGGCTTTAATAGGCTCCCAACTAAAAAATCCCTGTTTCCCTTCTTGATAGATTTTTTCAAACTCAGGCCGTAACATTTCATAATTAAAAGCAGGGAGTGTTCGTGCATTATCCATAGTTTTTAATTGAGATAATCCACATTGGATGCCAAGCTCTGTTTTTCTACAGGTATTGATAATTTTTTTAAGTGCTGCGTTCTGATAGGGATAGGGATCATAAGCGCTGTTTTCGATTTTTTTGGCGTAATGACGAATAAGGGGTGTGCCACAATTTTTTAGAATCCAATGGCGGAACATGCTTCTGGCCTATAGTTTATAAAAGCAAAATGTCTCATTACTTTAAGTTTAGATTATGGGCAATTAGTTTGTCTTATCCGGAGATTTTAATTCAGTGATCAAACAACTCACCGGACTCTCATTCACCAAATAAAAAATCATGAATAGACGACACACCTTGTAGCCCTTATTATTTCGAAACGGGTTAATTTATAAAATCCAATCCTACCCCTATAATTTATGCTAAGCCCCGTGTATCTTTGAACTATAAAATTTTTTAATCAATTAAAATTAGGAACCAAGGTTTTAATTGCTCAATGGACTGGAACATGATTATTTCTTCTATTACTGACTATCGTGAAGCGGCTCGACGGAAACTTCCTCGATTTCTGTTTGATTATATCGATGGTGGTGCTTTTGCCGAACAAACACTCAAGGCCAATACTGAAGATCTTGCTAAGGTACTATTAAGGCAAAGGATTTTAAAAAATGTAGGACATCTCAATTTTGAAACAGAACTTTTAGGACAAAAGCTGGCAATGCCAGTCATCCTAAGCCCCGTAGGTCTTACCGGAATGTACGCCCGAAGAGGTGAGGTCCAAGTAGCCCAAGCAGCTGCAGAAAAAGGAATACCTTTTGCCTTATCAACAGTTTCTGTATGCTCTTTGGAAGAAGTATCCGCCCATAGTTCTCGGCCTGTCTGGTTTCAACTGTACGTACTCAAAGATCGCGGCTTTATGCAGAGTATGCTGGAACGGGCTCAAACTTGCGGTGTGACTCATCTGGTATTCACCGTAGATATGTCCACTCCAAGTGCACGCTATCGCGATGCACGCTCAGGAATGTCTGGTCCATTTGCCCGTGAACGTCGATTCTTGCAAGCCCTGATGAAACCCTCCTGGGCTTATCAGGTGGGCATTATGGGGCGTCCACATGATCTAGGAAATATTTCGATCTACTTAAAAAAATCGATAGGGCTAAAAAATTATATTGGGTGGTTAAATCAAAATTTTGATCCCTCAATCAGTTGGCGCGATCTGGAGTGGATACGTCATTTTTGGAAAGGACCCTTACTCATCAAAGGAATACTTGATCCAGAAGATGCAAAAGATGCTGTAACTTTTGGGGCAGATGGAATTATCGTCTCCAATCATGGCGGACGGCAACTCGATGGGGTATTATCTACCGCAAAAGCGCTGCCTAAGATTGCTGATAAGGTCCATTCCGACCTCACCATCCTTGTTGATTCAGGGGTACGCTCGGGACTCGATGTGATACGGATGCTGGCTCTCGGAGCCCAGGCAGTGCTTCTAGGTAGACCGACAGCATATGCTTTAGCGGCAAGAGGACAAGCTGGAGTGGAACATATGCTTGAGTTGATACGCAACGAAATGGGTATTGCGATGACGTTGATGGGCGTAGGTAGGTCGACAGAAATTAACCGAACTCATCTTTGTACTGGTTCATGAATTCGGAATCATCCCCTGTAACATTTTGCTCTACGTCTGAGCATCCTTAAACCCCTTGCAGACTTCGTCCATATCCTCAGGGAGGTGTTCTTAACCTGTTACTTTATCCGGGATGGAGTCGTGTTAATCTGGTAACATAACAATAAATTTTACAGCGAAATACGCGATACCAAGGTTTGGTCTATTATAAAATACATCATGCATGCACATGCTATGCCATGTGAAAACACTTTAAAAATTGGTGCAGACAGTGAGATGAGTTGTAACACTATAAATAACTTAATAATTTTTTAGGACCCAATATATGGAAAATAAATTGGAACTTATTGAAAATGAATCGTCACCTCAGCAGCAAGCCGTCAAAGAATGTGAAACGAGTCCTAATCCACAAGGCACCTATTTGTTTTTTACCGTTCAGCACAAGAAAAATTTCGCTCCTCTGTATCCCAAAAGACTATCGATTGCTCATGTTGCCCAAGGAGCCATGAGTGGCGATTGTTATCTACTCTCGGTCATCAATGCAATCCTTGCTTTACCGAATGGCGAACAATACATTCGTGACGCAATGATTGATAAAAAAAATAAAATCCATGTCCGTTTTTTTAAGGATGATAAGCCGCAATGGCTCATGATTGAAAAATCATTACCTACATCTTGGGGCATTTTAAGTTCGGGCAAAATCTGGGTCCGTTTTCTTGAAAAGGCCTATGTTACTTTTATGGGCGGCAATTATAATAAAACGCTAACCAGCGGCGATAGTCGAACCGCGTTAAAAGCATTTCTTGGAGGGTTTACTGAATCAATCGCTATTCCCCAACAAGCACAATCCTCTCTTGCTCAATTATATAAAAAACTGATTTATGGCTGTAATGGAAAAGACATTTATTCTTTAATTTTTCTTCTGCGCCCTCATGATAAATTAGCAAGTATCACCAATATGCTCGAATATATTTTTGCGGATCAGCAAACGCTATTGCATGAGTGGTGGAACTGGGTCCATCTGAATCAAAAATACTTTGAGCAATTGCTTGAAGAAAATCTCTTTTTAACCAAAGAGAAGTTCATTTGCTTTTTACAACAGCGAATGCATCACAGCATGGCGCCCCCAGTTAAGGCGATTTCAGCCGTGACAAGCTGGTTGCACCGGTATGCCATTTTGCCTGGAGAAAACGAGTACAGTTATGATGAGATTGATTTGTTCCTTTCATTAAAAAAGGCTCATACAGAACAAAAACCTATCGTCTGTAGTCCAAAAGAAGATCCTCCTGAGGGAATTACCATGCAGCATACCTATGCGTTGCTTGACACTAAAGAAAGTAAGCGAACCCATCGCAAATTTGTCATTCTTCGCAATCCACATCATGAAAACCGTCATTGGTTGTCTCATTACCTCTTTTATGGCGGACGATATTCAATCGAACAAGAAGAAAATGGACAAATTGAATTGATTACTTTACCAGTAAGACGCTCTACTTTTACTATGGAACTCAGAGATTTTGCTCATGCATTTGCTTATGTTGATTGCGGCCGCTCTCTGTTGGATAAAAATCTTCAACCAGAACTTGAAAACAGCGCTAATTTAAAAAACTAGGGATAATTTAATCTGTTGAAAAAGATGCCCATAGGGTTACAGCCATTTCTTTTTCTTGAAAAGGATATAAAGAAATAAGGCACAGAAAATAATTAAACCCAATGCGCCAAAATATCCGTATTTCCAGTGTAACTCAGGAATCCACTCAAAATTCATTCCATAGATTCCAGTAATTAAATTGAGTGGCAAAAAAATGGAGGCGAAGGCAGTGAGTACGGCCATTGTCTTACTCATTTTTTGCATTAATTCATTATCAATTTGTCCTAATAAGCCATTTAATAACTCACGAATTGAATCCACTTCATGAATAATGAGATGGCTATGATTCGACAAATTATATAAGGAAGAACGGCATTTTTCTGAGACAACAGAAATATTGCGCGTCGTAATCCGCATTAAAATTTCTCTTATTGCCATCATATAGCGTTTGATTTGTAAGGTCTGGTGTTTTACCTCCGCAACATCCTTATAGATATTCTCATTCGTGGTTTGTAATACAGAATCGAACTCCTCCGCTATTTCCTCATAATTAAAGAGCACCTTGGCGTAGTCATTAATAATCCCTTCAAGAAGTAAAAATAATATGAAACATGAGGTTTTTGCATAGTGAAGAGACTTTGAACAATTGTTTAGAAAATCAAATAATACAGGCAGCGGTTTTTCCGATGCAGTAAAGCAGTAATTTTCAGTAAGATGAAACACTAAGTTATCGAGATTTATTTCATTATTTTCATTGAGCTCAAGCGAAGCCAAGCATTTAATTTGCAACGTGAGTGCCTTATCATTATCAATAAGATTCGTTAAATTATTTTCTGCACATAATTTAATGACTTCTTCAGGTAATTTGAGTGTGCTGGCGAGTTGATTAAAGACATCGACTTGCTTGAGGTTGCTATGAATCCAATACACTTTGCTTTTTTCTTGAGGATTGATCTGCAATTCCTCAAGAGCAAGCTGTTTCATGCGGTGATGGGTTAAATCAAATTCAATTGCAACGGTATCAAAAGTATTCATTTTAACGTACGTCCCTGTGATGCCTCTAATTAATTATGACTTGTTTTCTCTGATAATCAATTTCAATACAACTGCTTTGCATTGGAGCGTATTCTCTAAACAATCCTGTCATCCTGATTTGCGCAAAATGACATGCTCGAACTAATGAACTTACTTTACCTGTGGGTCAATCACATAATCCCAAAGATTATTAAATATTTGCACGATCTGAAAAGGGCTGAGTACCACCGAAACATTCGCCAAAGCAACAGATAAGTCACTGCTGTCACCCACCAAGATGTTGGCTACAATGGGGGCAATTGCCCCACTTTTTTTAATGTAATCAATAATTCGTTTATCCAGATCTTCAATACTGTTCAGATAGGGAATTAAGATCAGGGGATGTACGTTTGGATTCATTAAAATTTTCAAAAACTGTTCCCAAGAAGCAATGATTGAATCAGGGGCTATCATTTTACTGGCAAATTCTTTCCATATTTCCAGCCTCAACCTTTTAGCAAACGTATCTTTAAAAACACTTGATTTATCATCATCAAAAATGACCATCGATGTTTCGCTATCATGGGTAAAGGAGCGTTGGTTCACGTTCGCAGAACCTATAATAACAATTTCATCATCCGCTATGATTATTTTAGAATGCATGGCAGGATGATAATTTTCTTTGGCGGCATTGACCCGATCGATTAGAACAAGCGCTACTTTATCCTTAACCTGCTGATTCACTCCACTGAGTAAAGCATCCCAAAACTCCCCTCTTTTCCTGTCGGGAATAAGTATGTCTGTGGTTTCTTGTGAATCCTGAATGGCTAAAATTAAACAAACAAAATTGGACTCTTGAATCTTTTTATTGAGTTGCTTTGCAACATCAACATTGACTAAATATTGATCTTCAATGTAGATATACTTTTGTGCGTTAGCGATGATTGCAAAGTAGGCGTCCTTCAAACTCCGATCGTGATCGTTGCTGTTCGGATCATTATACGTACCGACAACTTTTCCGTAGTAGAAGTTCCCCATGGTGATTTCACTTGGTTTTGTTTCATTTTCTCCTTTGAGTTGAATATTCTTGGTACTGGGATGGTTATGCCATCTTTTTTTAAATTTTTGCAGGATTTGATACGCAGCAGGTCCTTGTACTTTGCAATGGACGTCATGAACATTGGAATAATCTTTATGATAGGCATCAAACCGATTCTTATTGATATCCATCCCCCCACAAAAGGAAATGAGTCCTTCTTCTCCTTTAATAACAAGTACCTTTTCATGATGACTGCCTACATTCTTACTTAAGCAGTATCTAAGGATGGCATAAAAAGGGTCTAACTCTTTGAAAATGGATTGATATTGACTAAATTTCTGCATAATAAAGGGGACGAATTGAGCAACGAACTGCCTGGAGTCCGAGGTGGAATAAGTATTATCATCTAAGAGAGCCACTGTATTTGATAAACCATTTAACTTGGGAATGTTATTCAAGTTCATTTTTTGTAATTCAACACTCGGATTATTCCAAACTAAAATCCGTATTTCGACTCCTTTGGTGGATGCCGTATTTAATAAATTAAATAAAGTCGATTTTTGATCCGTCTCTATGAGAGGGAAATCAATGTCCAGCATCCATCCAAGAATATAAATATAATGATCGGGAGTCTTTGCGGTTTGAAGCGCTTTCACAATTTCAGCAAAAGCATTTGTCCCATCGACCATATATTCGATTTGATTCCGTGTTGCATCCGGAAATACTTTTAACCATTTATTGGCCATGGCTAGATCTGCCTACCCGTTTTGGGATCGTATTTTACCTCTACCGGAACGATCTGATCAGTTGGGAGAATTTCTATCCATTGATCAAAAATTTCATAGTTTTTACCCACGTTTGCTCGAAAACCACCCTGTAAGGGGAAAAATCCATGTTCGTAAACGCGATCAATGGGGGTTGCCGTTACCGTGTTGGTGTCATCAACCAATGCGGGATCCGATACTTCACTGGGTTTAGGATATTTTCCAGTTTGGATTCCTTCTTCATATTTCTGTTGTATTTTTTTAGCTAAATCCATGATGACATCAATCATTTTTTGGCCATTTAAAGGATGGCCATTAATGTCTTTTTCATTCGAATTATTGGTGTGATAAATGACATCATCGGTAATCCCATTCATGCCTTCAACACCTTTTAACCAATTAATGGCAGCTTCTTCTTTCCCTGGCCGGATAGGAATGACCGCTTTTACCCAAGGGGCATTTAAAAACGCATTGCGCATGTTGTCGCCATCTAATTGCAACAACCAGCCTAGACTGCTGCCTAACTTGGCGGGATCTGAATCTTCGGTCATATAATAATTATCTCGTTGTTGCTCATTGATGCCTCCCCAACCCACGGTACTGGAACTTAAGAGATTATTTTCAGAATTTAAATCGGCAATGCTGATTTTATTCATCAAGCCCTTCTGTAAGACTCTATTGACCCCACTCAATACTGGTCCTGATGGATTAAAAATGGGAGTTGGTGTTTCTTGCAACTGTTGTTTGCTCCGATGTAATCTCGGCCTCCACCATTCAGGAGACACAAAATACAGCATTTTATCAATATCAAAAATAGAGTTTATGAGCTCGGCGACCACATGTCGGGTTCGATCATCTGGCAAGGGAACATTGTTTAAAAGCATGCTCTGCACCAGCTGACGGTAGACGACAATCCGTTCTTCTTCTCTTAAGTCTTCACTATCACGTGTTTTAATTTTACTCGCCAGGGTCACCCTATCTTTAACAGTCTCTACGTACGCTTTTTCATATTCTGCCTTTTCCTTCGCTTTAAAATTTGCGAGATTTGCATTGTTTTGTTGAATGATCGCATCATTGGCTCCTGCTTTGGGAGCCCAATGCAGAATAAGAGCGACATCAAGACTGTTTTCTCCTTGAAAATCAGCATAATCCAAATGTAAGGTGAAGGTGGCCTTATCCGATAAATTTTGAATCGAATCTTTCCTTGATACTTTTACGGGTTTCCCCTGGGGATCAAATTCCACATCAGTCAAATCATAATTCGCTTTAGAACATACAAATTCCTGCGCGAAATCTGCTTGAATTTTTTCCACGTCATCAAACACAACCCATTCCGTACCCGAATAAACCCCGTTCACATAGACCTTTTTATTGTCTGCGTCCGTACCGTCTAGAGAAACAAAAGGAATGGTAATGTTTTTCTCTTCTTGAAAAGGCTGGAACGTAGGGATTTCCTCAGGATGCGGAATACTATCCAAATCAGCCGGGACGGCAATATGGACCAGTTCTGCTATTCCTAATTCTTTGCCTGGATCATCCACATAGGTTTGCCAACACAAATAGGATCCTACATCTTGAACTTGCACCCCAACTTGCCGCATTTTTCGGCGTAATTCATAGTTTATAAGCTCTTCAGTAGTATTTGTTAAGGTATGTTTAATGCTCGAAACATCGGTTGTTTCGGTTACCGTTTTAAACGTTGATTTATAATTTTTCCTTATTTCAGATGATAACTGTTCTGTTTGCTGGCGCATTTGTTTGTGTGTTGCCTCACGTGCTGTTTGCTGTGATGTCTTATCATCAAAACTGGATGTCGCTTCGACTGATGCATAGGACGCTTTAACACTCGCCCCGAAATTGACGTCTTGTTGGTTCTCATCTTTAACTGCATCCGAAAGCTCATCTTGCGTTGTGGTCGTTGTGGAAGACTTGGTAATGAGATCCAAGGTGGTTTCTAATGTACGCTCAACCGTGGTGTTGCGCGTATGGACTTCGATGAGTTCCACGGTAGAGCCCGGGCTTAGCCAGACATGATCAACCGGGGTTCCAAGAAAAGTATCTAATTCAAAGAAATATTGTCGAAATAAATGAACAATACTGATTGGTGATAAAGCCACACAATCAAGATAGTCTTTATTGGTGGGATCCAGATCATTAATATTGAGAAAAGCATCACTACTGTTATCGGCAGAAAGCATCTTGGTGAGTCGCGTCGCTTCCTCGGTATTATTCACTGTACTATAAAAAATGTGGGTTAAAAGATCGTAGGCTCGTTGCTTCACGAGAAATAATAAGGTTCCCGCCACTGAGGACTCATATTCTAACTGATGCTCCAATACCCCAACATCTATCCTTCGAGTATTAATCGATGATCCAGTCACATTGCCCGCACGTGAAAGAATGCCTGAACTGGGATTTAAATTACTTCGATTATTAATTTGCGAATAGGCATCCGTGTATATTTTTACAATATTTTTATTAAGGATTGCATTCACATAGTCATTCGTAATGATCGTATCCCAAATACTTGGTTGGTAATTTTGATAGGGCGGCAGCTGTAAGGAAATTTGTTGTAATACCACGCTATCAAAAGTGCGGATTTTTCCCGCCTCAAGGGCGCCTGCTTTAATTTGGATGTTGATTTGGCCATCCTGGGTATAATTAATATCAATCAAACCGGCAAACTGACTTTTTAACTTCTCCAAAATTGACGCTTTATCATTTTGAAATCCCGTCTGAAACCGTTCTTGAATTCGTTTGGATTTCCATCCAAGCAAAGGTTGGTATATGCCAAACAGTTCACTATCATAAGGAAGGACCGTAGTATAATTCGAAAGATCGGTTATCCGTTTCACTATCGTCATTTTCACAACCTCCTTGATTCATCCCTGAATTCCTTGAGTTTGTTTTTGATAGTCAATTATTTTTATGAATAAGGAATCCAACAACCTTGTTAATCCCCAATTGTATAAATTTAGCACAAATATTCATAAATTTTGTTAATACTTCCTTAATAATTTATCTATAAAATGTCGCCATTGTTAAAAACTATTCATGCAGATAAAGACTATCAATCTGGATGAGCGGAGGACTGATACAGCTTAGGCAATCTGAATCAATAAGTTTGATTTTGTTGAGATAGATTTTTTAAGTTTTATCAGTCATGTTTAACAAATAAAACCCAATCCATAAGAACAATAAGGGTTAGTACTATTTCATATTTTTGTTTGCACCCTACCTTAAATCATCTACGTACCCACTATCTAAAGCCAATTGACATGATTTCCTAGGACTAAAAATTAATTCGCCTTGATCTGTTTCTTTTTTATTTTAACTTTATAAGGTTCAAAAATGGCAATACGCTATTTATCTTTTGATTTTGATGGATGTTTATTTAACAGGGCTTATGTTGAATTACCACATAACAATTATAGTAAGGATCAAACTGATGCCGTCCTGGTTAAAAATAGGGAGTTACTAAACAAACTAAAAAGTGAAAATACCAAGTTTTCAGCAGTTTACGGTTTCATCGGCTCGGCCCGCCAAGATTACTTCACCGACATGCTCAACAGCGGTATTTATACTCCAAAACAATATAGGGGATCTTGTTGCCCGGCAATGGCCACGATTTGTGATTATCTGGGTATTACGTTTGATCCACTCCTGCTTGCAGATATCGATGGCGAATTGGCCAGTGGCACTTCATACCAGCGTATAATGGATGAGATTAACAACGGGACATGGAGTGATAACAATAAAAATACTCATCAACATGCAATCTGCGCCGGTAACGATGAATATAAAAGAACCATTCTTTTTGCACAAATGCAAAAAGCAGCGGATGATCATCCAGGAGAAGAAATCATATTTGATTTTTTTGATGATCGAACTGACATCTTATGGACTCTAAAAGAGTATTTTAGCGAACATAACCATATGATTCCAAAGAATGTACAGTTACGTTTACACAGCTATGCTGGAGAAAAAGACAAGTTAATTGCGTCTATTCAAGGTATAGGAAACCCAATATCCAACTATCAATTCTGCCTACGCACAATGCATGAAAACGTTAAGTATTTACATGAAGTTGCAGAAGCGCTAAAAGAAGTGACTTTACAACCCCGTCCTGAAGAAAAAATATTTTCCATTATGAAGGAACTTGGTAAAAAGGGGCTCTTCATCAACAGCGCTCAGGAAGTAAACGCATTCTTTGCTCAAAACCCTGATGCAGACTTTGTGGTCCATCCCAGCTCACAAAAATCGGATGATCTCCTCCTGTTCAATACTTCTTATCGAACGTCTAAAAATATTGTTTCCACAAGATATGGTTTTGATTTAGATGGCAATTTATTCCTATTGGATAAGGGTGAGCGATTTGCGATCGAAATGGATCCTCAAGGATTAATTGCCACGCTGGCAACACATGTTGCAAATGCTCGAATTTATATAGAAAACAATGACAATTGGAACAATCCAGTCCCCCAACCCGCTCAAGAACAACCTGAGGCAATGTCAAAAGGTCAAAGCCTCTACCTGGAGCTGACAAATAGCCCATATTTTGTTGGGTTTAGGGCCTCACGTTTTGGACTCACTCCAGAAGGTCAACTTTTTTCTCTAGATGACATTGCAGCATATAAGATAAGGGAGGCATCTGAGGATTTATTGGGCTTTTTGAAAGATCGTATCCTTATTGAAACAGCACGGGTCAATCAAGCCGAAGATCTTGAGAAGATCACCTTTAGGGGGAGTCAAATCCCAGCGGGAACAACGGGAGCAGCCGCGCAAACCAATAGAGCAGTGGCATCACAAACAGGATTATTTGCCCACAAAGCCGTCGCAAAACCTCCAGCAGAGCCTGTTCTTGGGCATGACATGCAACCTTAAATAGTCTGTAGCAAGCATAGGCCTGACTTATGCTTGTTTTTTTCATAAGGTTATCAAAATGACAATACGCTATATATCTTTAGATTTTGATGGATGTGTATTCAATAAGACGTTCATGGAATTATGGAGTAAACAATATAAAGGCCGGCAAGCGCATGCCCTTATTGTTGCGAATCAAGCTCTTCTATTCCAACTGAAAAAAGAAAATACTTAATTTTCAGCAACCTATGCATTCATTGGCTCGACCCGACAGGACCTTAGTATTGATGAAATGAATGGGAAAGGATCATGCTGCCCAGCGATGCTCACTATTTGTAATACGCTGGGTATGGTACATGACCCCTTACTACTGGCCGATATAGAGGGCGATTTGGAAAACGGCACTTCCTTCAATTTAATCATGAGCGAAATTACTAAGAACACCTGGGGTATGTTCCGTGAGAATACTCATCATCATGCTGTTTGCACGCAAGCTGATGAATATAAAAGGCCGCTCCTTTTTGCACAAATGCAAAAAGCAGCAGCGGATCATCCAGGAGAAGAAATCGTTTTTGATTTTTTTGATGATCGAATGGATATATTGAAAGCCTTGAATCACTATTTTATCAAATATCCCTACCTGATTCCTCAAAATGTAACCCTTGGTCTGCATCGTTACGCCGGAGAAAAAGAACGATTAATAGAGTCTCTTCATGGTGAAGGAAAACCGATAGCAGACTATCGATTCTGGGTACGCACGATGAATCAAAATATCAATGATCTGGATAAAGTTGCAGAGACTCTGATGGATAGTGTCATGAGTCGCAAAGAGAAAATATTCTATATTATGGATGATGTGTTTCAATATGGCTTATTTATTAAGAGCCTTGATGATGTTAAAGAGCACTTCGCTAAAAATCCTAAGGCTACTTATGTTGTCCATCCCAGCAGGCAACCAGGTGACGGAGGTGCTCTGTTCTCTATTTCTTTTAAAACGGCTAAAGGTATCGTTTCATTTCCCTTTGACTTTGATTTCAATAGCAAAAAAATCTTTTTAGTCAATGAGGATGAGCGATTCGAGGTAGACATGCATCCGCGAGGAATAACGACCACACTGTTGTTGCTTACTGAACAAGCAAAGTTCATTATAAACCACGATGACCAATGGAAACCTGGCACTCATAAGGCTCAATTAAATCTTAAGAAAATATCAAAAGGCGAAATTCTTTATCAGGAGCTTACAGAAAGTCCCTATTTTGTTGCCGATGCCCAACGAGGTAAAACTGTTCTGGCAGAGAATCCCAACCTCCCTTTTGTAATACGCAAAAGCAGTTTCACAAGGAAAGGGATGATCACTTTTGCTACTGACTTCAATACCTCTAAGGGAATTTTTTCTAAACGATATGGCCTGAATGCTCAAGGAGATCTTTTTGTTCTGGATAACAAAGGTGCATGTAAGCTCAAAAACGGTTCCAAAAACTTATTGGACATTTTGAACGAGCAAACTCTTGTTGCGGAAATACTTGTAAATCGAACCAAAAACCTTGGGGACATCACCTTTACTCAGGATCATAATGAAGCGGGTTCTCAGGATCAAACAACTGGGGTTGTGGCCTCACAAAAAGGATTCTTTGCCCACAAAGCCCCAATGCCGGCTGGCGTGCATGTTCTTCCTCATAGTATGCAACTGAAATAATACTTAGTAGCAAACATTGGTTGATCCTGTGTTTGCTACTAACGAGTAATGGCATTAGAACATTATTTTTTTCAAATCCTCTTGAACCTTAGCTGTAGATAAGTTAACTATCAAGATGGGCCCTAAATATTCAAATAGATTATTGGAATGCAAAAGGATTGAGACATGAAGACAAAAATACCTACCTTCTCAAAATCGCAAAGCAAAAATCCTAAAGACAGCCGGGCCTTGCCCCTTCAATTGGTACAAAACGCCGAAGCCGATCGCATGTATTACCTAAAAAGTACGGCAGCAGAAATAAACAATTTTTTTTCCTTACGCGTCAAAGAACTGTATCACACGCTGGCATGGACCTTTTCTTTAGATTCTGTAGATTGGAGTACGTTCAACAAATACATCTGGCCTACCATTTCTTCTGGTGCAGCCTTACTTGTTGGTCATTATCTAACGCCGTATCTCAGTGAGTATTTCATGGGTAATCCTGAATATGATTTTGTGATCCAATTTCTTTTTAGTGCCGCTGTATTAGGATATTGTGCTTTAAATCGAATTACGGATAAAAAACTTGATTCTGGAGTATCTCTATCTGTTGCGGTAGCAAGTGAGGTGACAGCAATAACCTATATGTACAGTTCCGTTTTTAAGGGCACTACTTTTTTTCTACCTATAGCAGATGAATATTCGCTCATTGCCGGGCTAGGAGCCAGTGCATTGGTTGTTCCCAGCGGCATTTCCTACCTCACGCAAAAAGCACAGGAATTACTCGTCCGCTTCCAATATAATCGGGGCGCACAACGCTCAGATACTGCCGTGATTTCCAGCGGGTTAACGCCAGTATCCAATACATGGCTCCAAATCAATCATTTTATCGCCAGTGAATTGATGGTTAGTTCCCGTGCCTTTCAATTAGGACTTATTTCTCACAATATTCGTTATGCGGACCGAATCGTACAGAAATTTCGTAACTTACCGGCATTACTCGCTGATTTAGCCCCATCGACTATAAAAAAAATGCGTGTGCAACAAGAAAAACTGAACCATGATTACGAATACAATCATAAGGTCCATCGGGTTTTAAAATTTACCGCAAACGGTCCGATATTCGTTAACGTTCCCAGATACCAGCTCCGTACTGGCGATTTGGTTCTTTGTGATGAGGGCATCAATTTAGATTGTGTGCCCATATCGGGGGAGCTTGTGGCGCTTCAACGCAATGTGGAAGGCAAATGGACCCCAACGTTGGAGCGAAAAAAATTTAGCGTGAATCTGAAAGCGCAAAATGGAGAGGATGTTTGGATAGAACATCAGACCAAAGCTAATTTGACATCAGATTACAAAAAAGTGGACTTGTATGCAGTTCGCGATGGTAAACAAGCCGGAGTACTGGTAGGCGATAAATTAAACCTATATGGGAATGACAATATTTTTATTCAAATTAAGCCTGAGAAGGAACTCATATTAAGTAGTAACTATGAGAAGAAAGCCGTTATTAATGAGATTATCGCCGAACGCAAGCAAAGAAGTGTTTTATATTCTATTTTAGGCTCCATCATTATGGCTGCTTTTCTGCAGAGAGACATTACCCTGATGCCTGCAGAAACGCTAAGACTCATGTTCACCCTCTTCCAAACGATGATTCCCTTTTCTGAGGCTTTTTTACGGGAAACTGTAAATAGTCGTTTAATGAAAAGCCTCAATAGCAATTTGGGGGATCAACCTTTTGAGACGATTGATGCCCTTCGTCTGGTGGATTTATGTAATGCTTTAGGTGGATATTATCGTGATAAATTTCCACGTGGGGTTGCAATTATTTCAGATAAAACCGGCACGCTGACTACAACTCAAATGGATGTATTAGGATTGTGGACTACCGATATGCAATCTGAAGTACAGCACCTAATCAAAGAAAACAAAGGAAAACTTCCTCTACCCAAAGAATCACAATGGCGTAAGTCCTTTGAGGTATTTTGTTATGCCTTTACGAACAATATAAAGGAATTAGAACCTGAGGAACATGCCATTTTGGGGTTATTCAAATCTCTATTGGATAATTCTCAGTGTTTGGAAGTAACTACTCTCGGAAACAATCACTTTAAAAAAGTAATTACTTCACAAAAAGAAGTTGAGACCTTTCATCTGGGTTTGTATCGCACCTTTGGCGGCCGTTTCACGCTCGTGCAGGATGGTGAAGCATCCTCTCTTGTCTTTTGTGGAGTTCCTAAAGCAGAGGCATTTCAAGAAACGCCTTTGTTGCAGGCATATACTTCGATGCAAAGTCGTACTGCAGTTTTATCCCGCGATTGGTGCATCGCCCACACGCCAATTAATGAATTTGAGTTTACCACCTTAAAAGAATTATTTGATAAAGATGATAAAAAAGCGATTGAAGCGTTTATTTTAAAAAATCCATCATTACTCAAAAAATTGGGCTATTACGGCACTTTTATTATTGATAACCCAGTAAAAAAAGGAGCTGAACAATTTATCGCTCAATGCCGAGAAATATCCGTTCCGGTATTTGTAGCAACAGGTGATACCACTAAAGCAGCGGTAAATATTGCCAAAGTACTATGTCCGGAAAATGCGAAAAACATCATTACCATTCGCGCCAATCAGGCTGAAGACCTGGCTTTTGACAGTTTAAGTGAAAAAAATTGTCCACCCGATGCCACGGTCATATTTGCCGGCGTCAATGAAAGCGTATTGGCACAGTTGCAAAAATTGATGGATAGAGATAAAACAAAGCGCCCAGTGATTATTTTTGCAGAAATGAGTACCGAGGGAAAAGGTATTCTTGCCCGTTATCTCAAAGATCATCATTATTTTATCGTCGCCAATGGTGATGGGACCAATGATGTCATGATGATGAAAAACGCCAATGTGGTTATCGCCCATCATTCCGATGATGGGACGTTTGCCCCTGGAGTAGGTGCTTTAGCCAATATCAGTGAAGAGCAACTCAGAAGATTATTTGGTTCTGATAAAACTTTTTACGAGCTTTTTGATATTAACCTTCCGAAAAGCTTGTTTGTCCAGCAATTTGCTCCTTTAGCGAACTCTCAAGAAAAACCGACGATGGCCTTAGCACTTAAAAGCGGCAAAATGACCTTTGATTTAGCCAAAGCGGTCGGCGCAAATGTCACGGAAATGAATCAGCAACATTGGTATAGCGTTGCATTTGACCTGTTATGGCTGTGGATTGCATTTTATGAAATTAATCAAAGCGCTGATTTACCCATGGATAACCGCAATATCAATGCGTCAAGACTGATTTCAAATACAATGGGCATTGCGCTACTCATTGCAGTTTTTCAATCTTTGGCAAATTATGCACTGTTTAATGAATCAACCAACTTAGGCAGCATGCTGATGATGTTAACCCTGCTCCCTTTCGTTCTAAAAAGTGTTTTTTCAGGCTTTCAAATGGTTCAAGAGAGTTTGTACCCAGCACCTGAAATCATTGAAGTTGAAGAGGAAAAGGAGACGAATACCAATCGCTCCATCCTCAGTTATGTGGGTTCTTTTTTTTCACGTAAACCTGCAAAGCAATCGGAGAAAATATCTGCTCTTCCTAAACTGCAATAGGGATAAAAATCTTGAAGAAAAGTCAGATTGGACCACCCAATGTGACTTTTCTCAATTATTTTTTAGTAAGAGGAGAGCTGAAGCGAGCAGTAATACGCCTCCGATAACAATCAAACCGGCACTGGAGATAAGGGATAATAAATTGGATCCAAATCCCGTAACCATCCAGGCAAAAGCCATCACAGCGCCCGATATCCCCATCACCCACCCTTGCGATTGGGCATCAACGGCATTGGAGAATAACGTTAATAGACAAGCAAATGCCATAATATCAAAAGTTGCGATAACCACCGCTAAGGGCCATTGCAACAAAGAATTAGGAATCACATAAACCAGTAACTGACCCAAACCCGTCAGTACAAGGGTATATAAAGCGATGTGCTGTACCTTATATCGTTTAACACACAAGGGCATACCGATAAGGATGCCAATAGCAAAACCTAAACCAATCATCCCCTGCACTGCACCCAATTGCCAATTGGTGTAATGGTAAGCGGTCTTCATATGGACAATGATGAATTGAAAATAAAGGCTAAATCCCATTTGCATCAATAAAAAAACCAATGCCAGAATGCGAACGGATTGATGCTCAAATGCTTCTATGAAAATTTGTACTGGCCGAAAAAAGGATATTTTTTTATGAGACAAAGCTAAAACAGTATCTTGATAGCCAAGTTCGATCCAAACCCAAGCGCTAAACGCAAGGAATGCTGCCATCAAGAAAGGGGTCGTAAAAGTAAACCAAGGCAGTAATTGTTGATCCGACATCACTCCACCGAGTAATGGACCCAGAACGGAGCCAAAACTAAAACTCATAGAAATTAGACTCATGTTTAAGGCTTTAGTCTCTGGTGTGCTCAAATCTGCAATGGAAGCCTGCGCTATAGGCTGGCTACCCGCCATTAAACCAGAAAGCGCCCTGCCAATAAGTAATAAACTCAAACAAGAAAAAGCAACTCCAGCCCCCATGAGTAAAAAACTAATAGTTATTCCCAACATGCACAACAATAATACCTTTTTCCGTCCCCAAACATCAGATAAATCCCCCATAAAGGAAGTTCCAAAAAACATGCATAAGGGATAAAGCATATAACTTAATCCCAAATAAAAATGTTTTACTGCCATACTCGCATTGGCACTCAAGACAGGACTATGTTCCGCTGTAAATAGAGCGGTCATTACTGGATAAACGAGGCCAAAGCCTAAAGCATCGATGACAACTGCAAAAAAACAAGGAGCGGTTTTTCGAAACATAGAACACCTTTGGATTAAAAATATCATCTAATATACTGATATTTCTAAGAGATTGTCTAATAAAGAGAATAAGTAATCCCACTCATCCTCCGTGAGTAAGCGCTTTGATGGAATAAACAGTGTGGAAGAATAGGATAATTAGCAAACTCCATCCAGGCCATTTCCGCATGGACGGGTATGGCCTATGATTTTTTCAATAAAGTCTTGGTGAGCAAAAATTCAATACTTCTTTCCTTCTACTGCTCCAGTGGCAATTTATTTTGTTCGATAAGTTTTAATGCGGCATCCACAGTGTCTTCATCATATTGAATCCCTCTTCCACGTCTAATTTCTGCAACAGCTGCCTTCACACCTAAAGCGGGCCTATAGGGTCTATGGGATGACATTGCTTCCAATACATCCGCTACGGCGATCACCAAGGCTTCAGGCAAAATCTCTTTTCCTTTCAGTCCTCGAGGATAGCCACTGCCATCAAGACGCTCGTGATGTTGCAAGATTACTTCGGCTACAGGTTCTTTAAGTGGAACATCTTTTAAAATATCATAGCCTGCTTGTGGATGCCCCCTGATGAGCTCCATTTCAACAGCGGTTAATCGAGTTGGCTTGGAGAGAATTTCCGCGGGAATTGAGATTTTCCCTATGTCATGGACTAACCCCATGAGTTCAAGTGATGCACAACGTTCAGCCGACCAACCGAGCTCTTTGCCAATTTCCTTTGCGATTAATCCCACCCGACGCTCATGGCCTGCGGTATAGGGATCACGGAGTTCAACCATCGACGACACAGCGAGAAAAGTTCCCTTTATCGCTGCTTCTAATTGAGCGACATATCGATCTATTTGTTCTCTTGCGTGCTGAATTTCGGTCACATCATCGGCTATAGTTAAAAACTCAGAATTACCCTTCCAGGATATGACCGTGGTATCAACTCTTAAAATTAAAGAGGCACCGTCGCTTTTTCTTGTTAGAGGTAAGTTGTAAGTAATACTCGATTGAGCGTGATCTAATTGCTCCCACTGTTCCAGAACTAATTTTCTGGTTGATTCATCCTCGATCAAATCCAGCAAGCCAATTGATAACAAATCTTTTTCATTTCGACCAACTAGTTGACAAAAGCGAGGATTTACATAGAGAAATCGCTTTTTATTACGGATATAGACACCAACATGTGCTTGTTCAATAAATGCCTGGAACCGTTTTTCACTTTCTTTAAATCGCTGTTCTGCCTCGGTTGCTTTTTGTTCCGAGTGCACTCGTGTTAGCGCAGTCTGTAATAGAGTCGCGACTGAGTCTATAAGGGCAACTTCCTCCGGTAAAAAAATGGTCTCTGATGGAGGGGAAACACAATAATAAACGTTTATTTTTATTGCAGCTCCTCCATTAAGTCTAAATGCCTTTTCCAATTGATAAGGTAATTTTTCCGCATCAGGATTTGAACTAAACTCACCCCAACTACTTTCTATTTTTGCAACCATACGTTCAGGGTATTGAAAAGCAGAAGGTAACTCATTAACGGTTTTTGTTAAGAGTTCTTTAATATTTAAACTGCTGAGCGCAATTAAATTGGAAATGGTATAAAGACATTTAAGTTCTTTAATCCGTTCACCCAAGTCGTAGGTCAATTTTTTTCGCTCATCTTCAAGCGCTTTACGAAAGGTAATATTTTTTACGATTTGTACCCAAGAATTAGGGAATAAATCAGATTCTATGGGTGACAAGCTGCATTCCACCCATTCCCCTGTTCCGGTCTTAATTTCCACAATAAATTTATCTCTTGTGAACGGCAGTTGCGAACACACGGCACAGTGCTCCATCGCTTCAGACGGATTATGAAACAGGTCATGGGAAGATAGGCCTACTAATTCCTCGGGTTTAATCTGGGTATATTTTCCTGCCTCAGCGTTGGCTTGGCTAATGGTGCCTTCAGCTTGAACAATAAACGTTGGATCAGGAATATTATCGTAAGTTGTTGCAGCACGTGCCAATATATCAAAAGGTCGGCGTAAGGTTTGTACCACTAAAGCAATATAAATAAACCAAAATGAGTATATTTTCAAAATGTGGCCGACTATGTTCTGTATGCCAAATAAATTTTTATAATCTGACAATGCTAAATCGGAAAGGATCATGGAGACTAAACTCAGGCTCATATAGAAGCGAAGCTCTTTTGATATAAAGCCTTGCTCATACCAAAGTAATATGAGGGTCATCGTCAAAATAAAAATTACCCCCCATTCGCAATAAAGCTTAAACCAAGTCACCCCATAATTATCAATATAGGTGGTTGGAAAATGACCTGAAAAAATGGCAACAAAAAAAGCCAAGACTATTAAAAAAAAAAATCAAATTAATCACCCAAATCTTCATGGAATGCTTAAAAAAATAAATCGCAAAAAGAAAAGATAAAGCCTGAAGAAGACGGGCAGAAATCCAAAGTTGAGTACTTAAATTACCTCCCCCTTGGGGTAATAAATCCATTCCCTTATACGAGAGCATATGGGCGATATCGAGGAGTGTCACCCAACCTAAAGCAAAAGAAATAAAAACCACAAACTGATTTCTGGTGAATTGTGTCGTTGTGGCGGCTACAGTCATTGCAGTTAATCCGATAAACACCGAAATTAACTCAGTCAGCGTGTGAAACACCAGAAAGTTGGTTTTATACTCGATTAAAATACAGATTAGGAATAAAGCTGTGGGTGGTATCAATACTCTCCACAACGGTGATTGCACGGGGACATAAGGAGTATAGGCTTCCCTATCAATACTCATAAATGATCTCCCGATGATATTCTTGGTTCATCCGTATGCATCCCGTAAATGGAATTGACTCCTATTTTGCTTTTCTAAGTATAGTTGAATTAAACGTTTAGGTCTGATTTTAATAGAGGACCTGCATAATTAACGGAATATCTTTGATTCACTCAAATACTCACAAAAGATTCAGCTCATATTTCCTTAATTATTTATTGTTAAAATTGGTTTATTTTTAGCTAATAGTAATGAGGTTTTTCATGCAAAAGAAATACGAATCCACGACAATGGGAGCAACCAAGAAAGAGAAAAAAACTGTTTCTTGGAATGACAATAAGACGGAAGGAAAAATAGATGAGGAACATCTCCAGATTGGGGAAAGTTTTTCTCCCACCAAAGAAATATTAAATGATGAGATTTCAAAATTACAACAAAATGGATATACAGAAATTGAAGCAACTGCGATAGTAGGCAAACCGATAACACCTAGTGGCATAGAGATTATTAAACATGAAATTTTTTATGACTCCAGCGAAAAAATCGCGGAGGACAAATTTTCAAAAACGCAATCTACTAGTCCTAAAGAAAAATCGCCAAGTTCAGGAGATGAAGCGCAGGACACAAAACTTGGGTTACCCTTGCAAGAGAATAAGCAAGAAAAAGAGAATGCAGTAAATCCTTATAGCTTTTTCTCTCCAACCACTATTGGAGTAGGAGTAATTTTAGGCGTTGCTGCGACACTGGGAATCGCTGCATTAAGGAAATAAAACAAGAGTTATCAAGTTTCAATGGAGGCCTGGGTGAACGCAACGCCGTAACCCGGGTTTTCGAACTAATTCACACGACATACCCTAAGTCCCTGCACCCAAGACTACAGAACGTCTAAAATGTCAGTGGTTAAAATAACCATTTTTTAAATCCGTTTCAAAATCAGCTGGCCAATTACTTCGATAGAGACCATATTGCTTTTTTATGGAATTCTTTTCAATGGTTATCCACACCTGCGTACTGACTATTTGGTTGGGATCATAACTTGAACCGTTCTTTATTGTTATTTTGAATTCATGAGTAGAAACCCCATTCCTAAATAAAATGTTTTGAATATCTTCTTTTATTACATCCTCTCCATCATGCATTGTTTATTCCTTAAACAGGTACTTGAGATAATTATAGTATCGGGAAGCTATTTCTCATTAAATTCAGTGATCCAAAATTTTTGTGATGAATTGATATTTTTAGGCACAGGCACTACGACTATGGTCTGAACCAGGGGGGGATTAAAAGGACCGTCAGCAGTTGCCCATTGATAAGTGATTTCAAATTTCCAGGAATTTTTACCTTGTGCCATTTTTTTAATCTTATAGGAAGTAATCCAAGGGCTAGAAACCCCGGAAACCCAATAAGGCCATTGATCTTTAAATTTCTTTTTTAATTGATCCGAAAATAACATGAATTGGACGGCGCCATTACGTTGTTTATTTGCTTTCGCAAATAAGTCCGCTACTCCATCCAGCCTCTGAGGCGCCAGTGCTTTCTCTAACATGGCGATTCGCGCTGCATCTGAATCAGATGGTGCCCCGTTTTCAGTCATACTCTGAGCGTTAACGGAAAATAAAATCATCAACCCGCAGAGCATGAGATTCTTTTTTGTAAAGTTCATAAAGTTCTCTTTATTAAGGGTGGCCTTAATCTATTTTATAGGCCAATTTATGCCTGGTGTCATTAGGGCTGACTTCCAATTCAACTGTCTTCACTAAAATACCATGATTTTAAAACCACCAAACTTTGCTACAACTCATTGCAGTTGGACGAGTATTTTTTAAAGAGCCCAATTAAATGTTTTGCTGATGGCCCCATTTCTTGGGGTTGGTGGTGCACTAAATAAACTGGGTAGGTTCTGATGTTATTTTCCTCCATAACCAGAGGCAGGATCGGTAAATTCCTCGTTTCAACCATTTGCTGTGGAAGCCAGGCAAAACCTATTCCATGCGCTACACATTGAACTTTCATTTCCAAGGTACTTACCTTCCAATGAAATTCAGAACCTAACCAACCTTCATTTCGTTTATTATTGGCTCCAGAATCCTGAGCGATGAGATAACGTTCCTCGTAGAGATCTTCGAGAGTAACCTGTTTTTGATGCAAGGGGCTGTCTTTGTGAGCGTATGGACGAAAATGCACGTCCATTAATTTATTCCCTGTATAACCTTCTGGAATTTTTGAAATAACAGCAAGTTCTACATCCCCCTGAACTAATTGATCACTAGGACCTGATAACAAGCCTTGATGGATAATCAGCTTAGTCCATTGATTTTCCTGAGCGAATTGGTGCAGTACGGCCATTAATACAGATGATGGGAAAATCTCATCAATGGCGAGGCGTAATGATTTTTCATAGGTTGATTTCAAATTAAGCGCCGCAAGTTCAACATTTTTTGCCGCCCGGGTAATTTGTCGCGACAACTTTAGAATTTCCACTCCTTGTTCAGTCAACACAGCCCTACGTCCCTCAAGCTGCATTAATTGCAACCCTAACATGTCCTGAAGTTTGGCAATCGTATAGCTGATATTGGATTGGCTTTTATGCAATTTTATTGCTGCTTTAGCAAAGCTGCCCTCGTCGATTACGGTTTGTAATGTCCTCCATTGTTCCAAAGTGACCTTAGTCATCATTCACCACTCCAATCCATCTAAAAATTAGATACATTTGACCAAAATTATGCGCTTTTTTAATTTAAATAGCCATTTATAATCAATTTGTTAGATTAAAAAGGAGCAATAATGAAAAAAATACTGATGTCATTAATAACGAGCGGTTTATTGATTCACTCAATTTCTGGAGTCGCAGGATCTCTTCAAGAGAGAAATAAACACACCGTAAGCCAATTTTATCAAAAAGCATTGAATGAAAAAGACTTTGATGCGGCACAAAATTACCTGGGGGCATGGTATATTCAACATAATCCTATGGCTCAGGATGGAATTGAAGGCTTAAAAAATTACATTAATTACCTCAAAAATACATACCCTCAATCACACAGTGAAATCAAACGTATTCTTGCCGATGGAGATTATGTGATTGTCCATGTTCACTCTGTTCTAGAACCGGGAACAAAAGGACGGGCTATAGTGGATATTTTTCGTCTAGAAAACAATAAAATCTATGAGCATTGGGACGTGATTCAATCCATTCCCGCTGAATCAGCAAATAGTAATGGGATGTTTTAGAAGAAATTCCCCTTCATCCACCCTTTAAGTGTACCTTCTCTCCTTTGGGGGGAAGGATCGCATGCGTGACCTCAAATATAAGGTCGCTCCTCGCCCCTCGCTCTGAATGAATCATTCCTATACGGAATAATGATACCGAATGGACACTAAATCATTTTTTAAAAAATGCCCAAAAATCCAACAAACAATATATAATTACTCTTTTTTACATTAAAAATACGCATCATAGATAAAATAAAGTTCAGGAATTAAATGAAAACCCAGACTGAAATACTCGAAGAGCTAGGCTTGTTGTATGAAAAGAATCAATCACCAACCATTGAATCATCTGTTGAACCCAATGGTGGGGTCCTGAACCTTGATAAAGCGCTCGCAGACAATCCAGAATGCTGGGATACCATCGCTATAGGAGCCTCCCAACTTGAAAAAAAGACAATCATTCTCCAATGTAATTTAAATGAATCATCAAAAAACTTTCAATTGAAACAACGTGTTATCAGTAAATTAATTGAAGATAATTTTTCCGTATACCTTCCGACTCAGGAGGGTTTTAAAAAAATAGAGGATGAGGCACAAGTGGCGCTCATCGATAAGCTATATCATAAGTTAGATCCAACTGAAGAAACTGCCCAGCTAAAAAAACTAAATCTTGTCGGCGATCGCATTACTTTTTTGGATGGACCTGGATTTGATGATCTTTGTGCGAAAATTTTAGACTCCCCTACTGCTTTCTTTCATTTTATCAACTTCATCACCCTCGATTTTGTGCATCTGTACAGCGAACTGGGTTACAGCGAAATGTGCAAAAGTGATTTAAACAGTGCCCTGGAATGGTCTTTTGATACTGCACCTAATCCGGATATAGATTGGCGAAAAAAATACGTGCATTTTGAGGAAAAAATTTCCAACAGAAAACCAGGAGAACCAATTCCCACTTTTTTGCAATCGGCTCAAGCACTACATACTGCTGAAGGACGCGATAATCTTTATCGTTCCTATTTACTACAAAATTATCCTGACTTACTCAAAAAACCAACCCATATTTCTTTGGCCAACAACAGATTACCCTTATTTTCTTTTCTCAACCGAAGAGAAAACCTCTTTTCACTGTCCATAGACTGTTGTGAATTTGGCCCCGATGAAGCAGAAGAAGACCCGGATGATGAAGTTCTTTTAACGACTACTTTAAGATTTTTTTTCGCACAAGAAGTGCGATTTTCTGCACAGTATCTTGCTACTTTATTAAATAACTCACCTCATTTGGTATCTCTTTGTCTTCTGAATGGCTCGGTGAAACATCATACGCCGCTAGCACTTAATCCTAAAAAATTAACTCATTTAAAGACCATTTCTCTGGTCAATGAGTGGATGGCAATCTCTCAAATCAGCGATTTAATTAATGCAACCTCCAATTTAACGGAGCTCAATTTATCTAAGTGTTATGGCCCCTGGGATAGCCCACTTACAATTAATGCGCCACTGACTCATTTAAAGGAATTGTGCGTCAATGCAAGTCTTATTTTTGATGATCTCTATACCCTGGTTAACTCAGCTCCCAGTCTTGAATTATTAATCATATCCGGGTTTGATTGGATGGAATATGAAGCGCCTCTAATTCAATTAGATAATCCGCTCAAAGCCCTAAAGAAAATGGTTATCACACGGGGATTAATGACTGCGGGACAACTCGAAAATCTCTTGGATTGTGCTCCGAATTTAACTCATCTTGAAATGTCGGATTGCTTCATTGAAATGGACTCAATTAATGTTGCACCCAATTCACTACCCCATTTAAAAGCGTTCATTGCCCTTCAAAGTAATCTAAACACCAAACAATTACTCAACCTTTTACTAGCGGCACCTCATTTACATGAGATTAAAATTAATAATCCCGATAATCTCCTTGACCTGCTTAATCGTTTGAATCCAGGATCGCTTCCTTTTTTAACGCACATTACCTTTACTTCAGAGGCATTGAGCTTTGCCGAATTAAATCAATTAATAAAAGTGGCACCTAATTTAAAATCAATATCCTTTCCTAATCCCAAAAATAAAATGGAACGACTGGCATCACAATGGCTCAAAGACAGTTATCCACAAATTGAAATAAAATTTTTAGAAGACAGCTCAAATAGCTCCCAAGAATTGGTGGTACCGAGTGATGGCTCTCTATCGCTTGATGGAAATATTGGTAAAAACGATCACATCCCCACCTTACCGGCGCGAACAATTTTCAGAGCCAAAGAAGGTCCAGATCCTCTAGTTTCAGACTATCACCTTGAGTCATTTTTTTGGCTTGCTCCCAGCAAAAGCTTCAGACCCTATATCCCTGCAGAAGAACATTTAGTACCCGTTTCTGAATCCTTAAAATGCACGATACAACAATTAGAAGAACAGTTTGACCATCCAGATACAGCAAAAAATTCGGTGTATGGGCAATTTATTTTTGAAAATCCCCAAGTCGGTAGATGGCTTCAATTACCTGCTTTAAGTGCCTACGATACACTCATTAGCTATGCAGCAGAACATCCCGATTATGAAATTAAAAGGTGTAAGCTTTCAGGTTATTACTTCATCAAATTCAATAAAAAAGTAGAATCTTGTCTGGTGAATTACATTCTTGAACCAGAAAATAATATTGATTTCACCCTCGACCAACAGGCTCCTAAAGAACATCTCCAATGGATATCCCAATTATCTTTTGATGCAACAGGGAAATTAGTTGACTGTGAAGCATATCGAAGTTTGTTGCAACTTGATGTCAGACAACGTATTCAAGCATTAGCCGAATATTGCCGCTTTGAAAAAGAATCCGCAGAATCGGATATAAAAGGTAATGTCATTGATGTTTTGAATACTTTAATTCAACAACGTGCTGGGGTTTGCAGACACCGTGCGCAACTTTTTTCCGCTCTGGCGGATGCATTGAACATCAATGCCAGTCTGGTTGATAACGACGTGCATCAATTCGCAAAGGTGCACTATAAAAACGCCCATTTTACTCTGAATTTAGGTGGAGGGGCAGCGAATATTATTAACCTGCCTATGACACCAGTTAAAAAAAGACATGAAGCAAAGACAAATGAAGAGGCAGTAGAAAAATCAAAACAACCCGTTCCTCCTTTGAAAGCAAGTAATCGATTTCAAACCTGGAATAACTTCCCTATTCAAGCCCAAAATGCGGATGAACTGGCACAGAAACTTACTGCCAACGATTCGTATGCAAGACAATGGCTTATTTTTAAAAACAATCAAGGCATAGAAGCCCTGCATCAAGCGTCCTTATTGTGCAAAAACACGTTGTTTTCACGTGACTTGGATTCGCTGGTGCTTCATAACACCCGGGTCGAGCATAACAAGGATCAGCAAGTAGATAGCCCAATAAGTCAATTTTTAAAGAATGCAACATTAAATCCGCATGAATCCTTTACGTGGTTCATTAACTGGTCTGACCCCAAAGCACGTCATGTCAGCTTAAACAGCATTATTGATAATGAAGACCGTAATCTCGGAGGTCTCCCTATCCCACCGAATGTGCATCTTGTCGTAGGAATGGATGAACGCTCCGCATACAAAATGGGTGATGATTTTTATTCGCGTTTCGATGCAATCAGCCAAGCGCCTGAACTCCCTGCTATCGTTTTGCCAGATATTAAACTCAATCAACCGATAAGCGATGATGATGTTCTTTTTGCTTCGCCGCTCCATTGGGAGTCCATTTTTCTGGGACGGCATACTTTTAATGAGGGCACTTTAGAGATTGCACCGGGTGCACTTATGAAAGCATCTCAAAATCAAACCTCTAAGTTAGTGTTGCATCATGCGCCATTTGAAGACCCTAAATTCCGTTTCTTGATCCAAGAATTATTGGCTAAAAAGCGCTTTTTCTTTAATGGTGAATGGCACGAGTTGCACAAGGATTTTCACCTGGTATTTGCCCAACCTGATTTGAGTACTTATCCCGAGGTTATTACGCCTAAAGAAACGCCTAAAAGAAAGCGCATTGTTAACCAGACCACTCTGCCCTTATTTTCCAATCAATACAAAATCACTAACCAGCATACACTGAAGCCGCTTCCAGGATTTTTTGCTGCAGATTCTGCTTTTGAATTGATCGTCACCGATAATTTAACTGAAATCCAGTGGTATAGCCTCTTAAGGGAAGCCCAAACAGCATCCTGCGCCCTAACGATTAAAGCAACACCAAAGGTATTCATTCCTGAGCCATTAAAAAAATGGGTCATTCCCATCGAACCATTAGGACAAAAGAATCGGCTCATTATTTCCAATGATTTAGATGATGCACAGGAAAAATATAAACCGGAAGGCGCCATCACCATCAATGTCGATCCTAAAACCAATTTTAACAGTTTGTTCTTTCACGTATCATTGAAAGACAAACAATTTAAAGGGGAAGACACTGAATTACTAAAAGCCATTAAAGGGGGCAAACCGGTAATTCTCAAAGGACAATTCGCAACAACTTTTGCCCAACAAGTACAGACCCTCTTCGTTGATCCACCCACACTTTGGGTCAATGGTGAAGCCGTTTCGGCGCCAAACATCACCTTAATTACTGACCATGCAGCTCCATTTAAAGCCGTCCATAAGACAACCCATGAGTACAAGCCTGAAGAAGATTTCGCCCGCTTAACGCCTGGTTTAGCAGAACAGTTAAAGAAAACCTACCAAAAGCTCCAACTGACAGCATGTCATAGCCATTTTATTGATTTGCCAAAAGACCCCGCTCAGCATTCAAAATGGCTAAATCATTTAATCCAGCGACTAGAGCACCGAGCGGGAATTCTTCCTGACCATACGGAGCCAACTACTCCTGAAATGGTGATGAACTATCTGGACGATCATTCATTGGTGTTTCTAACGAGTAAAACTGGGGCTGGGAAAAGCTATTTTGTCCAGAAAATCCTGCCTCAGTTCGGTAAGCAACATCTAAAACCCATCAAAATCTATCATGGATTGGCTGGAGTAAAAAACTGGCTTGAGCATCAGGATGCAAGACAACCCATATTATTTCTTGATGAAGCGAATATCAGTCAGAATCATTATGCGTTGTTCGAAGCACTAGCGCGAGGTGAGCAAGAGTTTTGGTATGAAGGAACCTGTTACCCATTAAAAAAACATAAAATTATCTTTGCTGGAAATCCGACTCATTATGAGGGACGTTTTGAGCCTGATTTATTCAGACGCTTCCCCCATTATATGTCCTTTGAAGGGCAACGCTTGGATAACATTTTAAGTCCTTTACTTGAGGACTATGATGATGCAAAAAGCTTGTTGCATCTCATTCAAACCTACTATATCAAAGCACAAGCTGCCGGACTGAATATTACCTCCCGTAATGCGCAAATGATGTGTCTGCGGTTTTTCATCTTAAAAGAGTTGCCGCACACTCAATTGCTATCCCATGATTTTCTCATGCGATATGCCATTTTAAGCGAAATCAAAACATTAAATCTCGATAAAAAACTCAGCCAATCCATTCGTCTTGACATAAAGCAGGAAAAAAGCTGGAAACAAAAAAAATCGACACTCAAAGAGGTTCTGGAACAATTACAGCCGCAAACGAAGGATAAAAAATTCATCTGGACTGAATCACGCAAGAAAATAGCATTAAGCATCGAAATGTTGTTGCTTATTCGAGAGAAAAAGATAAAAGGTCTTTGGGATCAGGAATTGGGTATCAATGGAATCATTCTTGAAGCAGAGCCGGGTCTAGGTAAAAGTCAACTCGTCTATGCGTTGCTGAAAGCAAAAGGGGTTGAATACAACACCATTGCCCCAACCAATCCTAAAGAAGTACAAGCGAAACTCTTAGATGCGTTTCATCAAGGACAAGTCGTTTTTATTGAGGAATTTAATACCCAAGTGCATGAAGAACTACTTAACGCATTACTTTCAGGCTATGACCTTGAAGGAAATCCGCCTAAAAAACCCGGCTTTTGCCTCATTGGGACCCAAAACCCAACCACATTTCACGGCAGACAACCATTATCCAAAGCACTCGATAATCGTCTTATGTTGGCCGAATTAAGCCATTATGACTTCAACGAATTCATCCAAATACTCACTGAAAAATTTCAATTACTTGTAGAGAAGGCAAAAACTTTGACTGAAGAGTATTTTTCAGCACGTACCTATGCGCAAAGTCAAAGCTTATTCCCACCACCAAACCCACGAAATGTCATGAAAGTGGCGGAGGAAGAACAAAGACATGAGGTATTGGTGCACTAGCACCGCAAGGAAACTTCATAATCTGCATTGGATGAAGCTTGGGCCTTGGCCCAAATAACCAGCAAAGTTTTTTTGTGCGGTCAAGATTTAACCTATTTCAACACGACTTTCCTTTCGGCATCCAGGCGACAACACTCACAAAATTTCTATTGCGCTACACTTGAGTTATAAGAGGAATAACAGGAGTGCTCAAATGGACACATCGAAGTTTTTAAGTAAGGTCCTTGGGATTTATCTCATTGTGGTCAGCTTGGCCATTTTAATCAACCTGCATCAATTTACCCTGTATGTCCAAGAGTTGTTAAAGGATGGTCCATTAATGCTCGTCCTGGGGTTTTGGACTTTTACCGTGGGTTTACTGATGGTTGTAGCTCATAATGTTTGGCAATGGAGCTGGCGACTTTTAATTACGATTATTGCCTGGATTATCCTATTAAAAGGGGCAAATATGATTTTTTATCCGCATTATGTTGATAGAGCGACCCTTTTATTTGTGCAAAATAATAGTATTGCCTACAGCGCTGCCGGATTTGATCTGATCATTGGCATCATCCTCTGCTATTTGGGATTTAAACGATAAATGTGCAGCCAAGCGAACAGGCTCCCTCATCTCTCGCTCGGGAGACGCAGAGAATACAGAAAAATCAGTCATTTAGGCTAAGGGAATAGAAATGTAAATAGGTTCTAGTCAATTAATAGAGGATTAGGTAAAGTATTAAGACCGATTATTTTTTCAATTAAGGGAATGGTAATGAAAATTTGGGCAAAATCGCTTTTTTGTATGGTCTTTTTAGCTAATATTGCTTTTGCTAATGACATATCACAATTTAATACACAAATTCAGAGCCAGTTAAAACAATTACAAACCGATCAACAACAGCAAACCCAACAGATGAACACCCAGCTGCAGGAGCAAATTAAAAAAGTACAAGCTGATTTGCAACAACAAATTCAATCGGTAAATACTCAATTACAAAATCAGATAAAAACAGTACAAAGTCAGCTACAGACGCAAATACAAACTGTAAATGCTCAAGTGCAACAATTAGCAAGCAAACAAGCATCCCAACCCCCATCCGTTCCAGCTCCAGCTGCTCCAGGAAAAAAATAAAAGAATTACATCTCCTTTCCCGCGAGAGCGGGAACTCTTTATTCCTCAGCTTCTCAATACTTCCTCATTTTTATTTTCATCTATTTTTGTCTTGTCACAAGTCTTAATCCAAAGAATCCTGCAAGGTGACAAAAGAATTTCTCACCTGCTGTATGTTTAAGCAAAAAATGCATTCACAGTATATACTTTAAGATAAAACTGGATCAGAGCAGCAGATGCACCAATTTGTAAGTAGTTGAGGGGATGAGTGAGGGATCATGACCAGACGTCAAATAGACTATCAAAAAGTGGCTAACGCCGCAGAAAGAGTGAAAAAACAAGGCCGAGAACCATCGCTTACGAATGTATGCGAGGAATTAGGAATGATTACACCAACTCCTAATCTATCCACGCTCCTTGAAAAATGGTATCACACACAACCTGAGTTTCAGCGCTCTATTAAAGCCCCACTGTCAGAAAATATTAATGTGAAGACCCATAATATTCTTGAAAAAAATATAGAATTGGAAAAATCGTTATCCTTGTTGCGCGCTACACTTGAATCCACCGCTGATGGCATCATGATGGTTAATGGTAAAGGACAGGTGGTGGATTGGAATCAAAAGTTCGTGGAAATGTGGCGAATTCCTTCTCATATGTTGGAATCAGGCACCGAAAGTATCGGTTTTGAATACATATTACAGCAGCTGAGTAACCCCGAAGCGGTCATTGCCGATGTGAAGTATCTCTATGAAAATCCAGAATGGCAGGGAGAATTACCTGTTTTACATTTTAAAGACGGACGAATTTTTGAGCGTTTTACCCAACCACAACGAATAGGTTCTGAAATTGTTGGCAGAGTATACAGTTTTAGGGATATAACGCAAAAACTCATGGAGGAAGATGAGCTGCGCATCCGAGAGCGTGCCATTGAAGCAAGTACGCATGGTGTAGTTATCCTTGATATTTCCAAACCCAATTTGCCGATTATTTACGTTAATAAAGCCTTCGAGCGCATCACCGGATACAGTGAACGACAAATATTAGGACAAAATCTTACCTTTTTGCATGGCAGCAAAATGGAACATGTCAATCAAAAGCGAATTAACCTGGCAATTAAGGAACTACGTGAAGAGACCGTGGAGTTGGAAAGCTACCGGCGCAACGGCGAAGTGTTCTGGGCCGAAGTGAGTGTCGCTCCCGTTAGGGATTCATTTGATAACGTCAAACATTATGTCTGTATTCTTAATGACATTACCCAACGACGTGAGATGGAACAACAATTAATTCAACAAGCAACTCACGATTCGCTCACTGAATTACCTAACCGAGTATTATTAATCGACCGTGTGGATCAAGCGATTTTACAAGCGAAGAAAAAAGGTTCGATGTTAGGCTTTTTATTTCTTGATCTGGATCATTTCAAGATGACTAATGATACTTTGGGACATAGCATTGGCGACCGACTGTTACAAGCAGTGTCCAACCGTTTACTTATTGCTACTGATGATTTTGATACCGTTTGCCGCTTAGGGGGTGATGAGTTTGTCATTTTATTACAAGATGTGGCAACTGAACTGCAAGCGCAACAAAAGGCAGAAGAAATTCTCACTTCAATCGCCAGACCCATTCAAATTGATCAGCACAATTTAAAAATTACTGGCAGCATCGGTATTAGCTATTTTCCTAAAGATGGTGATGATTATGAGTCTTTAATGAAAAGTGCCGATTTATCGATGTATCATGCCAAAGACAGCGGCCGCAATACTTATCGCACTTATGATAAAGAGATGAACATGCGCATCATTAACCGCATGCAACTTGATAATGCGTTACGTGATTCACTCAAGAGAAATGAATTTCATCTGGTATATCAACCCTTTATCAATTTAGCTACAAACAAAATCATTGGCTTTGAAGCCTTGTTGCGCTGGCACAGCCATATTCTGGGTGATGTACCACCCAATGATTTTATTAGCATGGCTGAAGAAAATGGTTTAATTCTTGATATTGGTCTGTGGGTTTTGCGCGAAGCCTGCAGCCAACTGGTACGATGGCATACTCAAGGTTATGATCAGTTAACAGTTGCTGTAAATATTTCGGGACGGCAATTCCGTCAAGCACATTTATCTGAAGTCATTGAAAAAATCCTTCTCGAAACAGGCTTGCCGGCCAAATTCCTGGAATTGGAACTTACTGAGAGTTTACTTGTGGATAACGTAAAACATGCTGTGGAAACCATGTATGAGTTAAAAGACATGGGGGCAAAATTAGTCATCGATGATTTTGGTACTGGTTACTCGAGTTTATCTTATCTCAAGCAATTTCCGGTAGATAAATTAAAAATTGATCGTTCATTTATTAGTGAGTTAGTCAACCGGGAAAATGATGCCGCCATTACGCGAGCCATCATCAACTTAGGGCATAGCTTAAATTTAGAGGTACTCGCTGAAGGAGTAGAAACCGATTTACAACGTGAATTTATTATGCAACATGGTTGTGATTACGCTCAGGGATATTATTTTGCCATGCCTCAAAAACCGGAAGAATTAAGCGAATTTATTCTTCGTCATCTATAGAATCGCTCCAACTCGACATTACCCCAAGCTGCCTCTAAGTCATCTCTCCGATATATTAGAAACTTCTAAACGTCATCCCGAACGTCGCGAGGGACATGGAGAATCGGGATGACTCAGGTCGCTCGCTATGATGTTCTATTTATATTTCCTATGATTCTTTCAAATCGGTATGATTTTTGCTGGTAAAAATTAGGCTGAGAAGTATTAAGAGAGTTTTTTATGTGGCATTGATTGATTAATTGAAACATGCAATCGCAGTACTTTTGTTACCTGATATGATTGGGTACCGGTTTACTGCATTAAAGGAAATAGCAAAACAGGGGCAGAAGTCGCTGACATCACCTTAAGAATCCCCTCTCCCGCTTGTGGGAAGGGATAGGGGTGAAGGTTCATGCTTTGTAATGCCCCCATTCGCCCTTGCGGACATCCTTCAAGGGCGAAGAAATATTTCCTCAAATGGCTGTAGTGAAACCTGGTCTCACGTGCAGCTGCGATTGTTTTAAGGAGAATTGGATGAAAGAGGTAACCATTATTGGATCGGGTTTGGCAGGAACTTTACTCGCACTCTATTTGGCCAAAAGAGATTATCAACTTGAGGTTGTTGATGCACGGCCTGATCTAAGATTCATGAGTACTGATGATGGTCGCTCCATTAACCTGGCTTTGTCATGTCGTGGCATTACTGGCATGGAAGGGGTAGGGATCATGCCCCAAGTGAAAAAGCTCATGGTACCTATGCGCGCCCGTGCGATTCATGAACTCCAGGGACAAATCAAATTCCAATCCTTTGGACGGCATCATGATGAATACATCAATGCCATTCAACGCAATGAACTCAACATGTTATTGCTGAACGAATTAGAAAAATTTCCTAAGGTTAAACTCAATTTCAACAGGAAACTCATTGATTTGGATGTTGACAAAAAAAGGGTCACTTTTGAATTATCCGATGGTTCCTGCATCAAACAAAAATATGAGCTTTTAATTGGTGCGGATGGCGCAGGTTCCTGCGTGCGTGAACAATTAAGGGCAAAACATTTGGTTCATGCCTCACGCACGTTCCTACCCTATGGATACAAAGAGCTTTCCATTGGAGAGCCTGCGCAAAACCATCTCGTTCACGAACATTTACACCTGTGGCCAAGAGATGCTTTTTTATTGCTGGGCAATCCGAATTTGAACCAGTCAATTACAGGCTCCTTGTTCTTGCCCACTGAAGGAAAAAACAGCTTTGCTGAACTGGAAAATGAATTGAAAATCAATGCCTTTTTTAAAGAGTCCTTTCCAGATGCGTACGCGCAAATGCCTCATTTATTGGAAGAATTTACGCAACACCCTATGGGTAATATGAGTACCATAAAATGTGACCCTTGGTATTACCAAGATCAATGCTTATTAATCGGAGATGCCGCTCATGGTGTAGTCCCCTTCTTTGGTCAGGGAATGAATAGTGCTTTTGAAGACTGTCGTATTTTAAATGACCTTCTGGATAAATATCATGATGACTGGAAGCAAGTCATGCGGGCATTTTACCAATCAAGGAAAGTAAATACAGATGCAGTGGCTCAAATGTCTCTGGATAACTTCCATGAAATTCAAATTGATATTAGAGACAAGCAATTTAACTTAAAGAAACAGCTGGAACACGAATTAATGCATCGATATCCAGAACATTATGTTTCAAAACACGTTTTGGTCATGTTTACCAATACCCCATATGCTGAAGCACAAGCACATGGTGAGTTACAAGCACAATTTTTAAATAAAATATGCGACAAAGTGGAGCGAATTGAAGAGATTGATTGGAATAAAGTAGAGAAAGAACTTAAACAATATGACAAAAAATTGGCATAGTTAAATTGAATTTTAAAATATGTTCAAAAATTCAAGGGACTCTATTGTCAAAATTTTGACATTGTGGATATTTTTTGTTTAATTTTTATTGACACAGCTCACTTCATTTTGATTAAAAAAGGGGCAAAATCCTCCTTTTTTATCGTATTCGAGCAAAAAAGAGAAAAAAAGTTGGTATGCGTCATGCATTGTTACAATTGTCCAACAAATTTATTCTCATGGAGATGGCTATGAAAATCATACAAGATTATATTGATTCCAAACAACAAGAATTCGTGAATCATCCTTTTTTTGAAATACTCGAACAATTGAAAAGTTTAAAAGAATTAAGTTACTTTGTTCCTGAACTAACCTTTTGGGCTATGACCTTCCAAGATATTTTAAGAATCAATGAAGAACGAGTGAACGACCCCTACTTAAAGAAAGTTGCCCGTCATCATAGACTCGAAGACGCAGGCCATGAAAAATGGTTTCTGCATGATAAAAAATATATGGGAGCAGTTAATATCGATCCAACCAATGATACAAATGATGTCAGTTGGCTTTATAGTAAAGAAACTCAGTTAACTCGTGATGCCGCCTATGCTATTTTAGCAGAGGTTTATAAGGCGAATGACGAAATTCTTAATATTGTTCTCCTGCTAACTATTGAATCATCAGGACACGTTTTCTTTGAAAAAGTATCAAAACAAGTGAAAAAAACAGGAGAAGATAAAAACCTCAAATATTTCTCTACATCACACTTAGAAGTCGAAATGGCCCATGCCTTGTTTGAAGAAGAAATGGAACGCTCATTGTTTTCGAGAAAAGTACCAATCCACATTCGCCGCGAAGCATTACAAATGGTAGACCGATGCTATGATGCATTTAACAAGATGTTTGATGGATTGATTATTGCTTGTAATCGAAGACTCGAATTGGCAAAACAAAGGAATCATCAAGATGCTGCAAACAAAGAACCAGTGGAACTCATTTCACATAAAGCAGTGTAAAAAAGAGTTTGGACAAGCGGTGCTCAGCGATGAGCACTCGCTTTTTTTATTTCATGAAGATTTTGGTAAACTCATACACTCCAATCCTGTTGCCGTCTTCGAACCTAAGACGATTGAAGACGTGCAATCATTTATCGAATACGCCCATACCCATCAATTGCCTATCACAGTTCGTGGTAATGGATTGAGCCAAAGCGGGCAATCACTTGCAGTTCCAGGTGGATTAATCTTGAGTATGAGGCACTTCACCAATACATCGGAAGCGGATACCGATTCGATTTGGGTGGATGCCAACGCCACTTGGGCATCCTTATTAGAGAGTTCGTTAAAACAAGCTCGGGTTCCTTATGTAGTTCCCCATAATTGTAATTTATCCGTTGGAGGAGTGCTCTCTGCTGGCGGTGTAGGTGCTGCATCATCCAAATACGGTAGCGTTGTGGCTCATGTAAAAGCCCTAGAAGTGGTGCAAGCCAATGGCAAAGTGGTCCATCTAGAGCAGCATTCACCTTTAATGTCGGCCTGTTTGGGCGGGCAAGGACGCTTTGGCCTGATCAGCAAAGCGTGCATTGCCTTAAGACCTTGTTTAAAAAAGGTGAGAACATTTTTTTTGCTTTATGCAGATAAAAACGAATGGCTGCATGACCTGCTTTTGTGCCAAACCAATGCAGATTATGTGGAATCATTTTGCACACCAGCATTACAAGGTGCGAAATTATCGGAAAAAGGCCGCCTCCCGTTTGCACAATGGTTTTATGCCCTGCATGTCGCTTTGGAATATGATAACGACCCTCCTGCTTTCAGCGACTTGGGCTTAAACCCTTGGCGACTTCTGCATATCCAAGATGAATCGATCCATTCTTACTTACATCGTCATGATTCACGCTTTAATGCGATGAAAATGACTGGTCAGTGGGAGCTACAACACCCATGGTATGAGTGTTTCATATCCGGTGCACAATTGGAGAACCTGGAAGAGTTATTAGCAACTTTGCCGTTACACTATGCAACTGCAGTACATGTTGCACGAATTGCTTCCCCCTCTCCGACAGGATTTTTACAATTTCCTAAGGGTAAAGATATTTTTGCGCTGATGATCCTGAATCCCGGTTTACCCAAAGCATTAATTCCTAGTTGTTTGGAAGCCATCAAATACTTAGATGCACTCCTTCTACCGCAAGGAGGTAAACGCTATCTTTCTGGATATTTAGGTGATGCTCCGGATAAAAAGTTTTGGCAGCATCATTTCGAGGAACGCTATGATGATTGGATAAAATTGAAAGAACAGTATGATCCGCAAAATATTTTTTGCTCCATGTTGCATCCTGAATAAAACATTGGAGATAAACCCAGGATTTTTCCTTTTCCATAGGGTGGGGTGCCCGTCAGCGCGGATGAGGGCAGTTAGGAACTACCCTCACCCCTGCCCCTCTCCCATAAATGGGAGAGGGGATTCTTATTATTTTCTGAAATGGTGCGGTGCTGCAAACTATTTGGGTTTAAATTCCATTAAAGTAAATAAACTATTCGTTGGATAACTGTTTTTAAAAGTAAAGCCAGTCGGTTCAATTGATTTTTGCCATTCCGATAAGGTACGTTGCCGTCCTCCTAATAAGACCATCATCACCAGATCCATCGTTTTATTTGGGTGTGGCTTGGTGTCATCGGGCATAACTTGTTCTGCAATAAATAAGGTTGCATTTTCAGACATTTGTTGTGCGCAGTTCTTTAAGATTTTGTACATCATTTCATCGTTAAAATCATGCAAAACCCCCTTAAACACATAGGCATCTGCTTGAGGTATCGTCGCAAAAAAATCCCCTTCTTGAAGGGTAACTTGTTTGGAAAAGCTGTTGCGATCCAATTGACCAATCACTGCCGGCGTATCAAAAAGAATCGCTGTTAACTCAGGATATCGGCTGGTGATTGCTTTCAAAAGTCCTCCTCGGCCTCCCCCCATATCGACAATGCTGGAAAAAATCGAAAAATTATATGCTTGGCTGATAGCTGTTTCATCATAAGAAGATAATTTTGCCATCCCTCGATCAAAATTTTGCTGTTTCTCTGGGTGTTGGCTAAGAAAACTAAAAAAATCAGCCCCATGCTGCAGTTCAAATGCAGGTGTCCCTGTCTTAAGGCTGGCATCTAACTGAGCAAAAGCTTGCCACCAAACATCATCAACCATACACAATACATCACGCATGGAATGAGGGTCATCATCCCGAAGCGGTTTGGATAATTCGGTTAGGGAATAAAAACCATTATCGTAATTAAATAAATCATAACTTGTTAAAAATTTTAAAACCCTATCGAGCAATTCGGGCTTGCTTTCCGTGAGTTTGGCCAACTCATCAATCTTTTTAGGTCCAGATGCAAGATGATTCGCGATACCTAATTTGGCGATGGCATGTAATGCCCGTGAAACCACATACCAGCGTGACATGATCGCTAATTGAATATGAGGGGTGTCCATTTGAGATTGCATGTATAATTCCTTTGAATACGATTTATTTATTATTGGTTAATTAGATAAAAAAGTTAAGTATTAATCATGTAATTTCTCCATAAGTCCGAGCTGATCATATATGTTTCGCTCCTCTGCTGCTTGTCCGCAGCAGGTAGGCTTTTTTTGTCAGCCTATTGAGAGGGTAATTCTTTATCCCCAAAGAAACGTGCGCATGGATATCGAACTGTTCTCAATTCCCTCATAAATGAAAACCAATTCATCTTCATTGCGTGTCGCCCCTAAAATATAGAGCATTGGATAATAATGATCCGTTGTGGGGACACTCAATTGACCTGCCTCGGTCTCATCATAATGAGAGATCAAAGCGGTAAAATCTCGAGTGATTAGCTTTTCCTTGAGCCATTCATCATACTCTACTGCCCAATCATAGGGCTTTGATTTGCATTCCCAACTAATCTTGGAAAGGTTATGTACCAGATTACCACTACTGACTATCAGAATGCCTTGTTCACGTAACCCTTGTAATTGCTGACCGAGTTGATAATGAAATTCCCCGGGTTGCTCTAGAGCGATACTCAGTTGCACGATAGGAATATTCGCACGAGGATATACATGCCGCATCACCGACCAAGTTCCATGATCCAAGCCCCATTGCCCGTCATCTAAATGAATTTCTGTCTTGGTCACAATGGATTGAATCAGTTCTGCCGTTTCAGGAGAACCAGGGGCTGGATATGAGATATTGAACAGTTTTTTAGGAAACCCATAAAAATCATGAATCGTTTTGGGATGTGGCATATGGGTCACCCAAGAACCTTCGGTGAGCCAGTGAGCTGAAATACATACGATTGCCTTTGGTTGAGGGATTTCATTACCTAATGCTTGTAAACTGGAGGTAAATTTATTGTTTTGAATTGCATGCATAGGACAGCCATGGCCGATAAACAGTAACGGCATCCGCGTGTTGCTGCCCCAATTATCCCTAATTTCCATAATCAAGCACCGTAAGTCAGTACTCACTTAGTATCAATATTAGTTCAAAAAAATCACACGGGTTTAATTTCGGCCCTAAATTAAAAAAGTGCCATGATTTATGACTGTATACTGGAGGGTAAAATACGCTTTCATGGTAACTCAAAAAATCCAGTGTATTCTTTTTAAAGGCTCCCTGCAAAAAAAGAGCCTGCATTGTAAAACATGCTATCATGGTTTTCATCGTCAATTTAGAGAACAGTGTGATGCAAACCTCTTGCGGCACTCTTTCTATATGGGAAGAGAATCCAGAAAAGCCGGTATCCTTGTTGTTTCTTCATGGTCACTGCACCAATAAAAAATTTTTCGCCCAACAAATGAATGCGGATATTTTTAAATCCTATCATCGAATTGCCCTCGATTTGCCAGGTTATGGTGAGAGTAAACCGCCTGTTGATCCTACAAGAACCTATAGTTTTCCTGGTTTTGCAGAAGTGGTTGTCGAAGTAGTTCAACGATTGGCATTAAAGCAATTGATTGTCATTGGCTGGTCACTTGGAGGGCATGTTGCTTTGGAAATGACATCCAAGCTCCCTCAATTGCTTGGAATATTCATCACAGGGACACCACCTTTTGAGGTATCGCTCCAAGGTCTCCAAAAAGGGTTTAAAGCACTTGAGCCTGAAATTATGGCCTGTTTTGGTAAAAGGGAGTTGACCCGAGATGAAGCAAAGTTACTTGCAAAAGTATCGGGTTATGACGGCAGTACCGCAAAAGAGTTTTTGGTTGATGCCATACTTGCTACAGATGAGGGAGCACGGTTCCTTTATCCTCAATCCATTATCAACGGAGTGGGACAAAATCAATGTCAGATTATTGCGGAATGGGACAAACCAATTGCCGTAGTGGCCGGAGAAAAAGACATCGCAATCAATTATGATTACGTGCGGAATGAGCTGCAATTTAAAAATCTTTGGCGCAACCAAATACATACTCTTGTTAATGCAGGACATGCAACAATGCTGGATCAAGCGGATCGATTTAATCAATTAATTGAAGAATTTATCGAAGACGTAACTCAAGCTAAGAATTCATGAATAAAGATCAGTATAAATTTTGAGTTGAGGGTGAACCATTGTCGCAATGGCTTGGTGACTGAACGAAATAGAGTGACACCAGTTGTTATGAATTATATCTGGAGCTTTTACAGTATGGGCAAAGAACCCATACTGTGAGTGACTACTCAGCTAATGCTACCGGCAACATGGCTGCTTGACTTAAACTGGCGATTCTCACCCCAAAAGCAACGAGTAATCCTCCCATAATTTTAACAATATAAAATTGCAAACGATTCAGGTTGGATTTGACATACTGGTGGGTCAACAGATAAGAAAGGCAGGAAAACCAAATCATGTGAATTAAAGCGATTTCTACTCCATAACCTAACTCAGCGACTATGGAGTGCCCAGGCTTTACAACTAAGGTAAAAAATGCCAGTAAAAACATAATTGCCTTAGGATTTAAAAGATTACACAACAAACCTTGATTAAAGGCTTGCAGCCGCTTAATCGAATGGGTGCCGTGATGAGCTTCGAGCTTCATCATTTCGCGTTTGGCCAACAAGCTTTTAATGCCAATATAAATCAGGTACGCTGCCCCCAAATATTTGATAATACTAAATGCAAGCAACGATTTTGAAATAACCAGTGCCAATCCTAAAATACAGTAACTTGCATGAATCAAGAGACTTACAGAAACCCCCAGGGCCGTATAAATTCCTGCTCTTCTGGAATAAAGTAAAGAATTCTTGGTCACCAAAGCAAAATCAGGTCCAGGAGAAATCGCAGCCAACAGGATCAGCATACTGATCGATAAAAACTCTTGCACAATAATCCTCCCTATAATCATAAACCGATCATGATAACATGAAATGGGTTTACAAAAATGAGAATAAGTGCATTAAAATCTGTCTTAATGGTTCTTGTTTTGTAATAATGTTTACCTGTTGCTTACATCCTTTAAAATCTAAAGACAAAAATGAAAATCGTTCCGTGATACCGCGCTCGATACCATCGTTTTTTAGAAGATAAGTGATGCATTCAATAAATTCCTGTTCATCAAGGGTCAAATCAAGAAAGCGGCGATATAAATTATCGATAAAATCGCAAAAACGGCGCACTGCTGCACTGACACTCTGAGCGTCTCGTGTGTTTTTTTTACCTGACTTGGCTAGAAACCTATCGGTTTCGGTTCGCAGTAATTTCAATTGTGCATGAACCGTACTGGTTCCAAAACGCTTCACCTGCCTTTTCTTTTTTTCAGCTTCAGCTAAAGGCTCATACCATTGATGATCCTTGTTATCTCGATAATAGATAATGAAATTTTTATCGGCACTCATTGATTGTTGCGCATAGGCTTCCTGAGATAGAACACACTGAGCATCAAAAATATCCCCCAAATGTTCCGCTGCATAATGTGAAACACTTTTCCCTCCATGGCCATCATAAATTCCAATTAAAAAGGGGGAAGACTGAGAAAGTGTTTGTACGCCGATTGAAACATTATCGCTTGAGCCCAATGCAAGCGCTTCATTAACGAGCATTTTTGCCAGTTGATGCTCCTGCTGCTCGCTGGCAGACGGTAGCTTACTTAAACAATTAAAAAGCCAATGTTCATGCTCTTTCCGGGTCTGTGAAGCTAAAGGTTCGGTAAAACCATCACACGTCATAATGATTTGTACCTTCCCTACGTTTTCTTCCCGAATTTCCAGTTGTTCATAAATTTTATCCAGTGGGTTCATGTCGATACTCGCATCAGCACAAACGACCTGGGCATTAAAATTAAAATCTCCGAGCGCGCGTGATACGGCCAATTGGCCGTTGATGCGCTCAAAAAAAACGACGCCACCAGCTCTTTGAATACGCTCTAACTCGACGTTGGGATGATGAATGATACTATTTAAACGGATCACTCCTGCCAATTTTTTCTGTATGTCATAAACTACGACAAAAGAAAGAGAATCCGCTAAAGTTGCAGTGATTAAAGTTCTTTGACCATCATACACAGTTGTCGACGCCGTGCTACCGCCATAAAGTAAAGGGGGACCTATATGGTTAACCAGGTGATAACTGGTCCACAAACGACGACCAATATCTTGGGGAGTAAGCCAATTGAAATGATCTGGGGTGTACCAACATGCCAAGGCTGCATCCTCTTGGCTTGGACGAGCGCCCATTGTCTCGTATAAACCAAAACCATGGGCTTTTACTCGTTCACAGACAATCTCTTGATCATGAGGCAGTGATGTCATTTGATGAATGCGCGTCATGCTTTTTCCTCATCAATAGCTCCCTGTAGAACTATAGCATAAAGAAGCCCCCCATTTGGCCCAAGTCCAAACCCCTGCACCAGTTTATATCGCGGAGGTCGCTCGCTGATAGGGATAGCCCCTATTCTGCAAAGACTTCTTCTCTTAAGTGGGTTAAGTAACCGCAATCAATCAAATAATCCAGGTATTTATTAAATAGAGTTGCATCTATTTTTTCGCAGTGAATCCCATGATTGGCCAACTGATTTTTAGTATACGTACAATCAATTGTCGCTTTGTTGTTGTGGAGATATAAATCGAATAATGAACGGTCCTTCTGTACCAATTTTTCGGTAAAAAAGGGACGAAGAGGAGAAAATGAATGATTAAGATGGCTACTGTTATGTTGAATCATTTCTTCCCAAGCAGGATAGGCAACCTCCTTTATCTTAAAACCTTTCGCTTGAATCCATCCAAATAATTGCGCTACCTCCACTTCGTGTGGATTTATTAGGTGATACGTATCCGCCTGATAGGGTTTTTCCATGGTGAAATGAGTAATTGCCTTGGCCACATAATCGACAGGAACAAAATTGAACCCCACATCCAGAGTCGGCCACGCTCCCAATTCGATGCACCCTTTGAGTATACGACATACTACATCTTCATGGTTCCAGTATCCGGATTGGCTTTCCCCCGTGATTAGGCTCGGTCGGTACACTATCGTTGGAATATTGTAGCTACGCGCATGAACTACCAACCGCTCTGCCAACCATTTGGTTTGATTATAACCGCCATAAATTCCGTCTTCTGGTGTAAGCTCCGTTTGTTCGCGAATCACTACATCCTCTGCCAAATCCGCGGACATAAAATAGCCTACGGTGGAAATATAATGCAATGCCTTCAACCTTTTATAACCCGCTAATTTGATGAGGTGTTTCGTGCCCAGGACATTACTCGCCATCAATTGTTGATAAGGATAGATAAAGTTAAGTACTGCCGCTCCATGGATAATAAGATCGACCGTATCGGCCAAATATTCCCAATCTTGTCTGAAAAGGCCTAAGTTGTTTTTTTCCAAATTACCTAATACCACTTTAATCCGCTCATGAAATACTGAATCCCATAGTCCATAATACTCCATGTTTTTCATCACGCGACTCACTCCGGCAGCCAGTGAATGCGCTTGAACAAGGCAAGTAATGCGCCAGTTGGTATGCGTTAATAACTCACGCAGTAAATAAGCTCCTAAAAAGCCTGTCGCCCCGGTTATTAATACATGTTGGGGCATGGATTTGGGCGGACAGGTGATGTGCGGGACGAGATGTTTGTATTGATGAAACTCAGCGGCCAGATCGACTGAAGTCAAATCAAGCCTTTTTTCTGTTTTTCCTGTATGCAATAAGTCTATAATGTCGCCCAGACTAGGATCAGCAAGTAAAATTTCAATGGATAGGTCTTTACCGGAGAGAGTTGAAAGAGCCTCATGCAACTGGGCCAGCTTCACAGAATTCAATCCTAATTCACTTAATTTTTTTTCTTTATCTAAGATCGTAAGATCGCGATTAAAGATCGCGTTGAGCCGATGGGTAATCTCTGAACTTGCAACCTTGCTGGCCTGTTTCCCTGCTTCATACGAAACCCTCTTATCAATACAGAGAAAATCTAAATCCTCTTCCAAATATTTTTTCTTGCATAATAAACGTTGTGTTTTTCCACTGGTTGTTTTAGGAACTGAATTACGACCAACAAGTGCGACAACATCGGCGTCAATCCCATGTTTTTCCAGTAGCGTGCTGCGAAGAGTTCCGATGATTTCTTCGAAGTTCGGTGCCTGAACGTTCTTTTTAATTTCTTGGACAATAACCAATAACTCACGATCACGTTCCTCTATCGAAAAAATAGCACAACAATGCTCACGCAAATGAGGGTGGCATGTATGCACGGTATCTTCTAAATCATGGGGGTAATAATTACATCCGCGAATAATAATCAGGTCGTTCAGACGTCCTGTGACATACAGCTCCCCCTCATGCAGGTAACCCAAGTCTCCGGTGCGTAAAAAAGAAAGCGCCCTATTCGCAAGACGCGTATTAAAAGAACGGCTTGTTTCCGCAGGTGCTTGCCAATAACCTTGGGCAACGCTCGCCCCTGCCACCCAGATTTCACCAACCACTTTTTCGGGACATTCTTGTAAGGTCTCTGGATTCACAATCGCAAGAGTACAACGATCAATGGCCTGCCCACAGTTTATCAAACTACGCGCATCAGGATGTGTTTCATCACAATGAATTACCTTGCCCTGATTTAATGCGTTGTTATCGAGCCATTGACTACTTACTCCTTGTTTGCGTCTTCCTCCTGTAACCATCAAGGTCGATTCCGCAAGTCCGTAACACGGATAAAAAAACTCAGGCGAAAATCCACACGATGCAAAACGTTCAATAAAACGCTCAATCGTTGCTTTGCGAATTGGCTCTGCTCCGCTCATGACAAATTGCAAGTTGCTTAAATCCAATCGACTTTTTTCTTCTTCAGTGATTTCGCTAGCACATAAATCATAGGCAAAATTAGGGGCTACCGTTGCCGTCGCCCGATAGTGCGATAGGGTTTCTAACCAAATTGCCGGACGTTGTAAAAAAGTCAATGGCGACATCAGTTTGGCAGGAATGGTACTGAAAACAGGTTGTAATATTCCTCCGATAAGTCCCATATCATGAAAATGGGGCAACCAAGAAACACTGATATCTTCTTCTGTCAGCTGAGTTGCTTTTTTTATTGCAAACAAATTATGCAGCAAATTACCATGACTGATCATGACTCCCTTAGGTTTTGCAGTAGAACCTGAAGTATATTGCAAAAAAGCGAGGTGGTTTTCGGTGAGTGCAGGAGAATGCCATGTATCCGTTGCATTCATCCACTCCTCTACCGTGACAAACCGTATCGCTTCATAATCCCCATATTCGCCCTTTAGTTTCTTGATTTGCTGCACAAACTCTTTGGTGGTTAAAACAACTTCTGCCCCGGAGTTTTTAATAATATGTTGGAGTTTTTCAGCCCAATCCTTGGTACTCGGGGAATAAGAAGGTACAGCAATGGTCCCGGCATACAAACAACCAAAAAAAGCGGCAATAAAATCCAAACCCGGTGGATAAATAATTAAGACGCGATCACCAAGCTTTGCTACTTCAAACAAAATACTTGCTATTTTTCTTGCTTGCTCTGCCAACTCACGATACGTCAGACTCTTGTTTTCCTGTATTTTTCTGTCTATGAACGTATAGAGTGGGAAATCTGGTTTGTCTGCTGCTTTTTTTTCCAGTAAATCGACCAAACTTGTATAACCTTCCCCCATACCCAACCCCTAAGAACTGCATGTAAAATTTTTTCGAAGTGCTGTCTAAGTTACTAAAAACTCTTTTAGGCAATTTATTATGGAATATCTATTTGAAAAGTACAGCGATCTCAGACAAACTAAAAAAATTTAACGACGCCGTAGGATTATTTGAATGTTTCATTTCATAGTTAAAGCCATTTTGAAAATAAAAGAAGCCAGCATTTATTCTTTTGCGGGCTTAAAAGCAGCTTTTCAAGACGAATTTGCTTTCCGCCTTGAATTGTATGTTGGGATTATTGCCATACCTACCGCGTTTTTTGTAGGAAAAACATCTGTTGAACGGGCTTTATTAATCAGTACCTTACTCATAGTTTGGGTCGCTGAATTATTGAATTCAGCAGTAGAAACTACATTAAATCGAATTGATCGCGCCTGGAACCCTTTGACTAAAAAAGCCAAAGATCTGGGTTCAGCAGCCGTTTTTATTACTATTGTCAACGCACTTGTGGTGTGGGTCTTCATTATAATCTCTCGGTTTTAAGACTGACTCATTAATGAGCAAGTCTGGGTTTGCCCTTGGCCCACACCCTGTTGCTCCATAGTAACCCTCAAGAATTTGTCGGGCCAAGGCCCGACCTACACGGCCACAATGCCTACTTGCTTAATGCGTGAAGGTTGTTGTGCTTTGAATAAATTGAGCGATTTCATCCAATTGCTCTTTGGCACAATACTCTGCTTCCTCCTTTTCCGGATCGATTTGCGCAAGCTTTTGATAAAATTTCTCTATATTCTGATGTCGACCTTTACCAAAAATCTTGGAATGGCTGAAAAAGTAGAAAAATCCTGGTTCAATCTTTGACTGACCAATTTTTTTCAATTGTTCCAATTGCTCTAAAGGGGATAGTTGAGAACACAAAATGCTGGCAATTTTTCTCATTCCGGTGCTGTTTGTCTTAATAAATTTCTTTGCGAGTTGTTTTCCCTCTACAATGCTCCAAACACAGTCATTAAAACTGTCCATAGCTTTCTTAAATTTCAAGTTTTCCTGCTGCAACAGGTCAATTACTTTTTCCACATTAGGATAAGGATTGTCTTGATCATCAAAATCAGCCCTTCGATTTTCTTTAATTAATCTTTTTGCCAATTCATAATGTGATTGAGGTAAAGCAAATCTTGAAATTTCTTTATAAATGACCGCCCTTTTTTCGAGCATCGCTCGATTGAATCTATGACTCAGTGCGTTATGTTCATAAAGTGGGTTCACTCCGAATGGGACTAATTCATGTTGTGACACTAACAAGTTCATTTTCTGATGGTAGCCTTCAAATTCCTTAAAGCATTCAACCATCTTTGCCCAATTATCACTAAAATTTTTATAGGCATCCATCCTGGCGGGCAGCGTAATAAAGAATTTATTGACTTCATCAATCATCGGGCGGTCTGTGGGTTTTCTACTTTGTAAACGGTAGAGTAATGTCTTTATGTCTTCTAAAAGATAAGGATCAATTTCGGATACATCATAACCAGTAAAAAGACCTTCCAGACAATACGGTGCTGAGGCTAACTCGGGCACCGTTGCAGCTGATTCTTTATATTTTAAAACATTTTTAGCCCCAAAGATCTCGCCCAATATCGCTGAGAAAGCATACATATCGGATTGATAAGTGCTGCCCTCCCCAAGAAGTACTTCCGGGGCCATATAAGCAGGCGTTCCTGAACGTTTTAGGTTATTCTTTGAATCAACATCTTCGGCCAAACCAAAATCAATAAAAATAATCTGAAATTGTCCATTAGACAATTTCTTGTAACAAATGTTAGCGGGCTTAAGATCGCGATGCACCACACCTTTTTGTTGTAATAAAAGCATTTCACTGGCTATCCTGGCCGCGACTTCCAAGCGAAACTGAAACGAATAGTGATGGCTGGGACTAAAGGGCAATAGCTTATCCAGGCTAGTCCCACAATCTTCAAGGATGGTAATGACCCGGTCTTTTGCCCCAACAACACCAATCACATTGACCCCATGCTTTTTTTGTCTAAATGCTTCTCTTTCGGTTCGCTTCAATAGCTCTGCGTAGGAGGTTTCCTTCGATAGCCTTTGTATTTTGACCACATCGTTAACTGGCATGAGTTGTGCCTGATATTGCTTCTTTTTAGGACCATGCGTCACTACGATTTTATATTTTGATTCATTAACCGAACCAAAACCGCCCTTCCCTTTGTGGGCGTTAGCAATAACATGCCATTGATTTTTACCGGAGAGAACCAGGCTGTGGCTAAAGGAAAATTGGGGGTCACTCTCAAAGATACTTAATTTTGATTTTGATTTTGATTTTGTTGGCACAAGACTGTCTTGCTGCGAGGCAAAAAAGTTGACGTCTTCTTTTTGCTTAAATAAAAATTTAGCAACTTTTTCATCCAGAAAAAGAGGTGGCTTTGTATTATCCCATATTTCGTCAAAATCAATGTACTTCATCCGTTCATAACGCTAAAACAAAAATAGGATGCCCATAGTACCAGCTTATTTCTTATTAATAAAAAAAATTTAAATGCACTTACGAGAATTTTCAATTCGGGTTAATATAAGCGTTTATTACAGCAGCCGTTTACCAATTAAACCCAACATGTCCAAACCAATAAATCATACAAAACGCGTCTCTTATGTTGTTCCAGTTTATAATGAAGAAGCAGGGATAGCCGAATTTATTGCGGCATTAACTGATACCCTAAAAAAACTGGGTTACGCTTATGAAATACTTATTGTGGATGATGGCAGCCAGGACAATACTCCAGTAATTATTCAGCAATTAAGAACACAATTTCCGCTCCGCTGCATTCGTTTTAGTAGAAATTTTGGCAAAGAAAATGCCATTAGTGCCGGACTTGACCATGCCCAAGGCGATGCCGTGATTCTCATGGATGCGGACTTCCAACATCCGCTGGAACTTCTAAGCCAATTTCTAGCCAAATGGGAAGAAGGCTATGACATGGTCTACGCTGTGCGCCAAAACCGTACTCATGAGTCTTGGTTGAAAAGAACCTGTGCCAAAGCATTCTATCAACTGACTTCTCGAATCAATCGGATTAATATCCCTGCAAATGCCGGTGATTTCAGACTTTTGGATCGCAAGATCGTTAAAGCACTACAAAAATTACCCGAGCGAAATCGTTTCATGAAGGGCTTATACAGTTGGGTTGGATTTAAACAAGTTGCTATTCCTTTTGAAGTACAACCTCGAAAGACAGGGACTTCACAATGGAATTTTTACTCTCTTTTGGACTTGGCAATTACAGGAATTACTTCATTTACCGCATTTCCATTACGAATGATTGCTATTGGTGGAATTAGCGTTGCAACCCTTGCAATATTTTATGGGATTTGGATTATTATCAGTACCCTGATATTCGGTATAGAAACTCCTGGTTGGGCAACCATTGTCACAACAATTACCTTTTTTGGTGGCTTGCAGCTCTTTGCCTTGGGCGTAGTCGGGGAATACATAGGACGTGTTTTTGATGAGGTCAAACATAGACCCCATTACATTATTGATGAGGAATCCAGCTTTGATGACAGCTCAACTTAAATTAAGGCATCGACTGATTTATTTTGCGGGAATAGGTGGCTCTGCGGCTTTAATCCACCTCTTTGTTGTATTCGATTTAGTGAATTTCATGCAAATCCAAGCCCTCACCGCCAATGTTTTTGCCTTTTTAATTGCCTTTAATGTTAGTTTCTTAGGACATAAATACCTGACTTTTTCTCGACTGCATGATGAAAAAATTTTAAGTTTACCCCATTTTTTTTTGGTAGCCGCTTCTGCGGGAATCATCAATGAAATGCTGTACTTCTTGCTTTTACGATATACGACTTTAAATTACATGTTTGCTTTATTTCTGGTTTTGGGATTGGTTTCAGTATACAGTTTTACGATATCTCGATTTTGGGCCTGCCGTTAGATTCATGCCCACCCCTTATTCCCTACCCCATCATCGCGAATGCAACCAGGACTCTCCTATCATAACTCGAGGGGACAGCATGGAAAGCTCTCGTCAGGCTCAAGATGCCCCCTCCTACATTTGAGGAGAGTAGCTTTCTCACTTAGCGTTTAAATGTCCACCTCACTTGGCTCAAGTAGAACTTCATTTTCTCCCCGGATGCATTGAATTTTCCTTTTTTTTACATCAAAAACATATTGTAATCTGCAAAATTCCCTTGGATTCGAAAGTACATTCGGATTAAAAACCACGAGATTCACTCCTTGTGGCTGTCTCGCTGAGGGAACGATTAACAATGGATGTCCCTCTTGAGCAACTCGTCTCCCTATTTCTTGACATGGTGTGTAATTGTTTGGATCAATTAACCAGGGGAATTCTTCTTTTTTTTCAGTCAGGTCAAGGCCTAAACCCTGACAATAGATTTTCGCCACTCTCCTATCAATGATGACGGTCTCTTGGTTTTGAAAAATATCCCAGGAATCTTTAATTTCCTGAACAAAATGATATCGTGTTTCATAAATCGTGGTATTTAATGTTTCCGAACCATACCAGCAAGCCATGGAACCATCGCTATAACGTGAGCTTGTTATGTTTTCAAATGGATAATCAATAAAATCATTTTTACTGTAATCAAATGCACGTTGAATTAAAGATTGGTGGGTTAGTACGGGGTGAGTATGACTTTCGATCGTATTTGCTGCGTCCCAATTTAAGGGATCATCACTGAGATCATCAAATAAATCTTGAGATACTTTGATTCCTCTTATATTTCTAAAAATATCTTGTGAATATTCCCTGACAGTATCGAATAAAGACACGTTTACTGGCCTCGCAGAAAATCAGTGAGTCGTCTTATTTGAGCAATGCCAATATAACCTTGCTCCAGCATCACATCCAAAGGGCGTAGATTATGCAGCTTTTGATTTCTTCCTTTTATCCATTGATAGACTAATTCTCGATTGTATGGATAGAGAATTCTCAAATTTTTATGAATCCCTAAAAGATTGCCCACTCGCTCCATTGTATCTCTACCTGATATATGCGCCGTTCCTTTCTTAAATTTAGCAAGTTGTGCAGGGCTTATGCCGCCTAACAATTCACACTCCTCTTCATTTTTTAATTGCCAGTGCTTAAAAAGGGCAATGACGTTCTGTGTATTACGTTTCAAAACGTCTTCACTTAAATCTTGTGATGTATTAAATGGTGCTAAATGTAAATGATTCATGTTATTACCTCTATTTATAGATAATGATAGTATATAAATAGAATTTTTACAATGAATCGAGCAAAGAGGGACAGATACACTCAAATGAGTGTCCTGCTTAAAACAGACTCAGTATCCAATTGATTCGATTGACAAGCTTTTTTTCTGGGGATTAAGAGACAGGATAAAAGCCATTCACGACTTCTACAGGCTCACGAATAATGAGACGTTTGCCAACCATTTCTTTCACTTGCGGTAATACCGCATCCACATTTTGCGGGGTATCAACGAATTGCACCACTAAAGGAAGATTGCTGCCTATATCAACCAGTGAGGTTGATACAACAGGGCTTTTTAGGGTAAATCCGGCAATTGCGCGCAACACAGTTCCACCAGCAATTCCCTGTTTATCCAGCATACTTAAAAGTTCAAGATGTAGGGGACGATGTTGCCATTTATCTCCCTCGTTAATATAAATAGAAACTTTTACATGACTCATATTAGATTGTCCGAGCGAGCACTACGCCCGCAATAGCTGCTGCTAGTGATAAAACATTATTACAAATAATATTTAGTGCAGCAAGGGCGTAATCACTTTGTTCCAACAACACATAGCTTTCATAACTGAAACTTGAAAATGTGGTATAACCGCCACAAAATCCAACTGCAATAAACAAACGCCATCTGGGATCAACCTCTACCCGCTCTAAAGTCCAGGTCATAAAAAAACCCAGGATAAAACTTCCAGTAAGATTAACGATAAATGTTCCAAAAGGAATACCTACAGATAAATATTTGACGGAAAAACGGTTCACTAAATAACGCAAATTCGCACCAATGATCGCGCCACAAGAGATCCAAAAAAAATTATTCAAGGTATTCTTCCTTTTTTTAAACGACTCCCAATTGTCTCAAAGGATAATACATAAAAAAAAAAGACGAGTAAATTTAACCTGCAACCTGTTTACAATCCCTGTCATCCGCACATGATGAGAGACTCCCTGCGCAGCCGCCCCAATTTAAGATGAAAGACCCCTCGCTAGGCCTGGGATGACGGGAAAAATGGATGTTCATCTTGGGCTAAATGAACCTGAAATTCATCACAATCTTTTAAAAATTCTTCGCTTAAAAAATAATTAAATTCGTTTAAACGTGCAGGGGAGATAGAATCAGCAGGACTCACTTTATCTGCTGGATGACACATAATCAGGGTGTTGTCCTTAACTAAACTCATCCACTTTCTGAACAACTCTCTATAATTTGCATCAGGTGCAAAATCATAAATGCCCGAGAAGTAACGATTATGTGGAATGCCCAAATGGATCATTTGCTTCAGTAATGCCTTACCTCCTGTAAACGCCAATACTTTTGCTTTAAATCGACTTTGCGGCAAGTTAATGGACGGCCAGGTAGCACGAACAAAAGTTCGATAATTTTTCAATCTTTGTTGATAAAGATCCAAAATGACTTTCCGTATCACAGGAAATTGATGCACATGCTGATGGCCATCAATAAAATCAGGCGGTTGTTGCATGATATCGATGAATTGATCCAATTGAGCTAAAAATTCTTTTGCAATAAAGGATAATTTCAGTGCGTGCAGATGCGACTTAATCAACAATTCATGTAATGTAAAAGAGGATTGTTCTGGGTTGGATGCTAAATAACCTTCAGTAAGATTAAAATGCAATCCAATTTGGATGTGTTTGCATTTTTTTAAAGAGAGCAGCTCTTGGGCATAAGGAATAAAACTCGGCATATTCACCATGCAACTTACAGCAGACAGACGCCCCATCTGTACTAATTTTAAAATACCTTCCGAAATTCCGGCATCCAAACCAAAGTCATCTGCACATAGAACTACAGTTTTCGAATCAATCACAATCACGCGCCAATACTTTGTAACAAAAGCATATGATATATCATTTTAACTCTAATATTGTAGCCTGATTGCGGCAGAGAACGATCCGCAACAGGTTTTTGCTGGAAAAACAGAATCTCCTCCGTCAATGCTTACCAACTTCGCACCGATTGTTTCGGCACGCACGTTTCACGTAAAATGAAGGTGGTTGCCATTTTTTACCTCAAAGCTGCTTCTGTCTGTGCTTTTACAGGAAAAAAGCGAGCGCCCAAAATATTGATGCACAAGCCACCAATCACTAATAATCCTGCAGCGAGCTTCCACAGCTGGAACGGTTCATCCAATACGAAAACCGAACTAATCATGGCCACAATGGGAACCAATAAAGTAAAGGGTGCGACCATTCCCACAGGATAGCGAGCAATGAGCCAGTTCCAAACCCCATACCCTATCCAGGTCGAAGCAAAAACAATATAAAACAATGATAATATACCCCGCCAACTTAGATGTTCGTAGGTATAAACAAAACTCGATGCCCCCTCAAATATCAAAGAAAAAAGAAACATCGGGATGCAGGCAACAAAACTCCCCCACACAATAATTGCCATCATATTGTTGTTACTGCCTTTAATTTTCTTGGTGATCAGATTGCCTATGCCCCATGTTGCGGCAGCTGCAAGAATAAAAATAAAACCAAGTAAAGAGATTTGGCTGTCAAAATGCATCGCAACTAAACCAATCCCCGTAAACGCAACCAAGGCACCTATAGTCTGCCCCAGATTGGGTTGTTCCCCCAAAAAAATTACTGCGAAAAACATACTAAAAAATACCTGCGTCTGCATGAGTAACGACGCCATTCCAGCGGGCATGCCAACATTCATACCGATAAATAGGAAGGCAAATTGCAATGCAAACATGACAAAGCCATATAAGACAATCTCCTTAAAAGACGAATGAGGTATTTTGACAAAAAATACAGCCGGCACACTGGCAAATAAAAAACGTAGCGCACACAGTAGCAGAGGTGAAATTTCTTCCAGTCCAAAGGATACAAAAAGAAAATTTACCCCCCAAATCAAAACGACTAAAAGAGCCAGTAAAAGATGGGTAATAGGCATCATCAGTGCTCCAATAAAAAACTTATTTTAGCCTAAAGTCTGTTATAAAGCTATTTAAACAGTTTACTTTTTGTTCAGATTAGAGGTTAAAATTAAGAAAAGATTTGATCGCAATTGAGTGGTTGCATACAGGAATCAGGATGAATTTAATTTCTATTTTGCAATCGCCACGTTAAACTGCACTATTCTTTTTAAAATAGGGTTAAAGGGGCCTGTTGAGAAGCAATATAGTCCCCTTTACCCGGAAGATGACGGGGTCCCCGCGGGGCTTCGTCCAGGCTCTATTTCACTACTTTTTATGGCTTAAATTATGAAAGAAATTATTCTCGCTACCAGCAATTCCGGTAAAATTAAGGAATTACGCGATCTATTAGCACCAATAGAATGTATCCCGCAAAGCGATTTTGGTGTTACTGATGCCATAGAGAATGGCTTAAGCTTCATTGAAAATGCACTAATTAAAGCACGGCATGCCAGTTTACATACAGGGAAACCTGCTTTAGCGGATGATTCGGGCTTAGTAGTACCGGCCTTAAATGGCGAACCGGGTATTTATTCTGCTCGCTATGCCGGTGAGCATGCAACCGATGTGGAAAACATCCATTTACTCTTGGAAAAAATGACTCATATTCCCTTAGCACAGAGGGAAGCTTGGTTTTATTGCGCCATCGCATTAGTAGAGCATGCCAATGATCCAACGCCAATCATCGCCACAGGAGTATGCAAAGGGGTGATCCACACTCACGCTGTTGGCGACAGTGGATTTGGTTATGATCCCATTTTTTATATTCCTGACTTTCAATGCACAGTAGCTCAATTACCTGCTAAAATTAAAAATAATATCAGTCACCGCGCACAAGCATTAAAGCAACTGCGTACTCTAATTAAGAATTGATGATGGACACTGATGCACTCTTTGCGCAAGCATATAAGTTCCAATATGAAGGTCATTTGCCCCAAGCCATTAGCCTTTATGAACAAATCCTGTTACAAGAACCCAAGCATCTTAATACCTTGCATTTTTTAGGGCTTACTTATGCTCAGTTAGGGGATATGGATAATGCCATTCTCTATCTGCTACAAGCACTCTCGTTGAATCCTGAGAATGCCAGTTTGCTGAATAACATAGCAAATGCGTACAAAAAACTACACCGCCTGGATAAGGCAATTGAATATTATCAACAAGCCATAAAACTGAAACCGGATTATGCCCAAGCCCATAATAACTTAGCCACGGTCTATGCGTTACAACATAATTATCCTCAAGCGCTCTTACATTATACCCGAGCAGTTCATGCTGAACCTGATTTTAGTGCAGCGCATTTTAATTTAGGCTTACTGTTGCTGCAAAATAATCAATTGGATGCAGCCAAAACCCAATTTAATAATGTAGTCTCCTTAAATCCTTTTCATACTGAAGCCTTGTTTTATCTTGGTGTTTTACATCTCGAAAAAAATGCGCTGGCCGAAGCTGAGGAAGCATTTCAAAACGTTTTAGAACAAGACAGTAAGCAAATAGAAGCGCTTTCTAACTTGGGGGTAATTGCTTTAAAAAGACAGCAAAACCAATTGGCAATTGATTATTTTAGTAAGGCCTTGGCTTTAGACAATGAGAACATCGAGGCACGCAATAACTTAGCTGCAACCTTTATGCATCATGATCGTTTTGAGAATGCACTCATGCATTATGACGTATTACTGCAAAAAGAACCGGACAATGTTGAATATTTATACAATTCCGGGGTGGCGCAAATGGCTTTAGGCCACTTAAACGAAGCCATTATTCTTTTTGATCACATACTCGAGTTAGAGAGCACTCATACCTCCTCGCTCAACAATCTGGCCGCGATTTATCTTAAATTGGAACAAAAAGTTAAAGCCAAAGAATATCTGGAACGAGCTCTGGAGATTAATCCAGAGGATACCATAAGCGCCCACATGCTCTCCGCGCTTACCAGAGATAAGCAAGCAACAACGACTCCTGAGTATGCCCATAATTTATTTAATAATTACGCGCTTTATTATGATCAACACATGAAAGGCACGTTAAACTATTCCATCCCACAACACATAGCACGCGTCATCCACCAATTAGAATTACCTGCAAACACCCATACCTTGGATTTAGGCTGTGGAACGGGTTTAACCGGGATTGTTCTTCGTGAAGTGAGTAAACACTTAACCGGGGTTGATATTTCTGAAAAAATGCTGGCCCAAGCTAAGTCAAAGCAAATCTATGACAATTTGGTGGAAGCGGAGCTCAATCAATTTCTACAGCAAAACAAGGCAACCTATAATTTGATTATTGCCGCCGATGTCCTGCCCTATTTTGGTGAGCTCGATGCGCTATTTCATACGATTCATCAGCATCTGAAATCCAAAGGCTATTTTATTTTTACTACGGAAATCAGCTTGGAGAATCCCTGGTCGCTTGAAACAAGTGCTCGGTTCAGTCATCATCCGGACTACATCAAAAAATTAGTCGAACAAAATCAGTTCCAACTCGTGAAACAGGAACAAATTCCTGCACGCATACAAGAACAACGCGTTTTGGAGGTCATGCTTTATATATTAACAATTTGAATAATTTTAAGCAATTAAGCAAAATAATAGATATACTATATTATATAAGGAATGGGAAAGTGACTCTACCACTTTTATAGAGAGCAAGGAGCTTATATGTCGAAGCCCATCAATGCACATAAATTTGTCGAGGCACCGCAACTAACTTCCGATGAACAACATGAAATCAATCGGAAAATTGATTTTGAAACCGCAAAATCATTTCACAGCATGGTTAAACTTGGCGCTTTCGCCAATATTTGCGGAGCCTTTCTTTATGTCCTTGCCATCTATAATACAACCCAACCCGTATTAATCATTTCTTGGTATGTTCTTTTGGTGATTGCCAACTTACTGAATGTACTATGGGCCCTACGCTTTGAATACAAACATATAAGCCGTCAAGAAATTCTTAAGTGTCGAAAAGGTTTTCTCTACATAGTCATTTTAATCTGTCTAATATGGAGCAGTATTGGCATTGTGTTTATGGATGATGGAATGCATCAACAGATGACCACCATTATCTTTTTATCTGCGGTTTTGATTTGTTTTTCTTTTTCGACAGCAATTGATTTAACCATGGGAATTGCCAGCATTGTTTGTCTGCTTACCCCTACAATTTTATATCATTTTTATATCACCATCAGTGCATTTCATTCTGAAGCGGGCCATATCAGTATGTCAATTACTGGCTCATTTGTGGTACTCGGAATCTTTATGCTCATTGCCTGCTTTGTAGGCAATAGAATCATTTTAAAATTATTTCGTTTGGGGTATGAAAATGCATTACTAAGCCATAAACTGGAAAACTTGAATGCTCTTTTGGAACAAAGGGTCAAAGAACGCACTGAAGCCTTAGAAAAATCATTAAAATTAGTGACCTACCAGGCAACACATGATTTATTAACCGACTTACCTAATGAGCGTTTACTTTATGAACACATCAATAATGTAGCTGAACGAGCCGTTAAAGATCATCACAAATTTGCTGTTGCCTGCTTTTCATTAAATAATATGATGAAAATTAATGACAGTATCGGGCATCACGCCTCAGCCACCATTATTCATCGTATTGCCCAACGGTTTAGTCAACTTGCAGAAAAGAACACCAAATATTTCTTTTCATTATTACGTAAAGACGTATTTGTTATCCTGATAGATCCCATTATCGACTTACTGGAAATAGAGGAATGTACCCAGGATTTATTTGTTGTATTGGATAATCCTGTCTATGTAGCACAACAAGAATTGAATTTAACTGCAAGTATTGGTATCAGTGTATTTCCCGATGATGGCCGGGATGTGGACACACTAATTACGCACGCAGAAGCGGCACGTACCCTTGCCACAGAGCGCGGAGGCAATAGTGTTCGTGTTTTTAATACCATAATAACCGCCGATGCTACGAGACAATTAAACATTGAAAATCAACTCTATCGGGCGATTGAAAACAATGAATTAATCCTGAATTACCAGCCATTCATTGACTTGCGAACCGGGACTGTTTGTGGCGCAGAAGCCTTAGTGCGCTGGAATAATCCCGTGTTAGGATTACTTTCCCCGATGGAGTTTATCCCTTTAGCAGAAACAAACGGCATGATTCTTCCTATTGGGGAATGGGTATTACGCACAGCTTGCCAACAATTGAAAAAATGGCATAACAGTGGATTTAAATTGATTATGTCCGTTAACTTATCAGCGAAACAGTTGGTACAACATGATCTGGTCGAGCATATTGCGCAAATTTTAGACGATCAAAAACTTTCTCCCAAGTACCTTGAATTAGAACTCACGGAGTCCAATGCATTTCAAAATGAAGCTATTCCAATTATTAATAAATTTACGGAAATGGGTATTTCCCTGGCCATTGATGACTTTGGTACAGGTTACTCAGAGTTTGGTAATCTTAAGCTCTTTAAAGTCAATAAAATAAAAATTGATAAAACATTTATTCAAGATATTGACGTGAGTATTGATAGTA